>JAQCKY010000149.1 GCA_027592155.1 Pseudomonadota bacterium | reverse complement strand
ACATAATAAATTCCACGCTGGGGACGCACATATTAATAAACCATAAGCTACTGTTTTTGTGGGTGAAAATGGTGCGCCAGACAGGATTCGAACCTGTGACCTTCGGCTTCGGAGGCCGACACTCTATCCAACTGAGCTACTGGCGCACTGGTGGCAATCTAGCGCAGCCGGACGGGCGGCGCAAAGCAAAGCCTGCAACGGGTTAAGATTTAGATTTAGGATTCGGGTTTTGTTCGGGCGGCTTCTGTTTCCGAGGGCAGAGGGGCGTCCGGGTTGCTGATCCAGGCGGCGATGTCGCGCCATACCTTTTCGCGCTGCCGGTCGAGCAACAGCATGTGCCAGCCGTCAGGGTAGCGAACGAGACGTTGGCGTGTTTTTGCCTCTTCCGGAAGGGTCGAGAGCATCAGGTCGGTTGGATCTTTTTGGATAATCCGGTCTTTATCGCCGTAGAGGATGAGCGCCCGGGAATCGAATTTTGACGCCGAGTCGAGGGCGAGGTCCATGAGATTGACGAGGCCGTTCATAGAATCGACACGGGTTGCTTTGATGACAGCCGGATCGCGCCCCATGGCGCGCAGGCCCTCGTCATTGTCGGAGGCGCGGATCGCCAGGCCTTGTCCGGTGAGTTTCAGCCAAGGGACCGTGTGGGAGGCAAGCCATAATGCCGTTTTTGGAATGAACGACATGGTCTTTCGTCCCCAAACGGCCGGGGCCGCCAGAATTACGCCGTCGACCGCGGGCCGGTTATCCGATGTCATGGTGGCGAGGGATACCGCGCCACCCATGCTGAACCCCAGTAGAAAGACAGGCTTATCCGGATGGCGTTTGCGCAGCAGTTGGATTGCGGTACGGGCGTCGTTGATCAGCGCCTCGCGGCCGGGCCAGCGTCCCCGGTTGGGGGCATCGCCGAAGCCGCGCTGGTCATAGGCATAAACGGAAATGCCGCGCCCGGCAAAATAAGGTGCCGGGTCGCGAATGAAACCCCGATAATCATTGAACCCGTGGAGCGCCAAAAGAACGGCGCGAGGCTCGCCTTTTGGCTGCCAGGATTCCAGGGGTAGCGCCTCGCCGTCGGCGGTCTGGATCGCGGTTTCATGCAAGGCCGGTTCGGTCACGTCCGGCCCCGGCAGGACAAACTGCGGCGTACAGGCAGCAAGCGCCACAAGAAAAAATGGGGCCAGCAATCCATGCTTGAAGCCCATCAATCTGCGGCGTGTAATTCGGGAGAGCGGGTCAGCATCAGAAACACATCCTCCAGGTCCGACTCTTTTGTCGTCAAATCGACGATGCTCAGGCCGGTTTTTTGGATAGCGGTCATCATCTCATCGACCGGCACTTTGCTGCGCGGCACATGAAACACCAGTTCGCGGTCCCCGCGCAACTCGACATGGAAGTCGGAAAGGGCGTCGGGGATTTTATCCAAGGCGCGGTCGGTCGTCAGAATAAGTTCCTTGGAATCCAGCTTGCGCACGAGATCGTGTTTGGTCTCCCGCGCGATAACCTCGCCATGATTAATGATGGCGATTTCGTCGCAGAGCTCTTCGGCTTCTTCCAGATAGTGGGTGGTCAACAAGATGGAGGTGCCGGCGGTGCGAAGTCCGCGGATATATTCCCAGAGGTGCTGGCGCAGATCGACATCGACGCCGGCGGTCGGCTCATCCAGGATCAGCACCGGCGGCGAGTGGACCATCGCCTTGGCCACCAATAGCCTCCGCCGCATGCCGCCGGACAGGCCACGGGCATAGGAATCGGCGACGTCGGTGAGGCGCATGCCGGCCAGGATTTCATCGGTGCGGCGATGCGCTTTCGGCACGCCGTAAAGGCCAGCCTGGGTTTCAAGCACTTCGCGCGGGGTAAAAAACGGATCGAGGTTGAGCTCTTGAGGCACGATGCCGATGGACGACCGTGCCTGGCGCATCTGGTCGATCGTATCGTACCCCCAGACGGTGGCACTGCCCGAGGTTTTAATGACGAGACCGGCCAGGATGTTGATGATCGTTGATTTGCCGGCGCCGTTTGGGCCGAGCAGGCCGAAGAACGATCCGCGCGGAACGGTCAGGTTTATACCTTTCAGGGCTTCTTTCGGGCCTTGGGTTTTGGTCGCGGCGTAGGTCTTTCGGAGATCGCTGATGACGACCGCGTTGTCCGGAAGATTTTCTGATGATGTGCTTGGCGTATTTTGCGGGTTTTTATTGGTCATTACGTTAGACTGCTGCGTCGCTCCAACCCCACAGGCCGGGTTGATTATATTGATCCGGGGGCGGCAATCGGTATCATTCGCCGATATGATGTACAAGCGTTCCACTGTCTGCCAGACGTCCGGCCGATGGTGAAGCCATTCGTGAAAACGGAGAGTTCTCAGCCCCATGAACACGACTGAATTTGACGAGACCAAAGAGGTGACGACCCGTACCGTCCCTTGCGACGGCGGAACCCTTGGCCACCCCCGGGTCTATCTCACCATGGATGACGACAATCAGGTCGTCTGCCCTTATTGCAGTTGCCGCTTTGTTTTGAAACCAGGCAGCAAAGAGCCGGCGGGTCACTAATACCCGTTTAACAGCAGAGACAGAATCATGAGCGAAATGAAACATCTTTATCTTGTGGACGGCTCAGGATTCATTTTCCGGGCGTTTCACGGACTTCCACCGATGACCCGTCCCGACGGAACTCCGGTGAACGCGGTTCTGGGTTTTACCCAGATGCTGATGAAGCTGATCATCGATATGGATGCGGATTATCTCGCCGTTATTTTCGATCACGCCCGCAAGACCTTCCGCAGCGATATCTACCCGGCATATAAGACGCATCGGCCCCCCGCGCCGGACGATTTGATCCCTCAGTTCGAGCTGGTCCGGGAGGCGACACGCGCGATGAACGTCTCCTGCATCGAAATGGAAGGTTTTGAGGCCGACGATCTGATCGCTACCTACGCGCTGCAAGCTGCCGCACAGGGCGCGAAGGTCACGATTGTGTCCTCGGATAAGGATCTGATGCAGATCGTCGGCGGCAATATCGTCATGTTCGATGCCATGAAAAACCGGGAGATCGGACCGGACCAAGTCTTCGAGAAATTCGGCGTCGGGCCGGATAAGGTCATCGATGTGCAGGCGCTGGCCGGCGATTCATCGGACAATGTGCCGGGTGTGGCGGGCATCGGCGTCAAAACGGCGGCACTATTGGTCAAGGAGTATGGCGATCTCGACGGTATTCTGGCCAATGCGGAGAACATCAAACAGCCGAAACGCCGCCAATCGCTGATCGAGCAGGCCGATATGGCGCGGATTTCCCGCCAGTTGGTGACGCTTCGCACCGACGTGCCGGTCCCGGAGCCGCTCGAAAATTTCGCCCATGAGGACCCGGACACACAGACGCTTTTAGAATTTCTGAAAGCTCAGTCTTTCAAATCATTGCTCAGGCGGATTGAAAGCCAAACCGGCGAGTTCGCCGAAGACCTTCCTGAGCCGGAGCCTGCACAGCCGGGCGGCGATACGCCGCCTGCGGCAAAGAAGGCTGCCGTGCCGGCCCCGGTCGAAGATCAACCCTATGAATTGATCCAGGACGTTGCGGCGCTCGAAGAATGGATCGCGACGGCCCGGGATCAGGGCATCGTTGCCGTCGATACGGAAACTACTTCGCTCAATTCGATGGAATGCGAATTGGTCGGCGTTTCTCTTGCGGTGAACCGGGGCGGGCGGGCTTGTTATATCCCTCTCGCCCATGTCGGCACGGCGGAGCAGACAACACTCGATCTCGGCCTCGGGGGTGAAGGTGGGGATGAAGGCGGCAATAACGATGGAACGTCCGATGCGCCGAAACAAATCCCCCGGGATAAAGCGACCAAGCTTTTGAAGCCGCTGTTGGAAGACCCCGGTGTCCTCAAGATCGGTCATAATATTAAGTACGATATGGAGGTCTTGGTCCGCTACGGCATCAATGTTGCCCCTATCGATGATACGATGATCATGTCTTATGTGCTGGAGGGCGGCCTCCACGGACATGGCATGGACGAGTTGGCGAAGCTCCATCTCGGTCATCAGACTATCAAATTTTCCGAGGTTGCCGGCACCGGCAAAAAGCAGATCACCTTCGATCATGTGCCGCTGGACAAGGCCCTGGACTATGCGGCGGAGGATGCGGGTATCACCGCCAAGCTGCACGGCGCCTTGAAACCGCGTCTCGTCGGTGAGCATATGACGACGGTCTATGAGACTCTTGAACGGCCCTTGATCAAGATCCTGAACGACATGGAGGTCACCGGTATCAAGGTCGACGCCAAGGTGCTCAAGGATCTCAGTCAGGATTTCACGAAACGCATTGCCGACCTGGAAGTACAAATTCACAAGCTGGCCGGCCGCGAGTTCAACGTTGCGTCGCCGAAACAGCTCGGTGAAATTCTGTTCGATGAGATGAGTTTGCAGGGCGGCAAGAAAACCAAAACCGGGGCCTATGCGACCGGTGCGGATATTCTCGAAGGGCTCGCCGCGGAGGGTCACGAGCTGCCTGAACGGGTTTTGGAGTTTCGGCAATTGTCAAAGCTCAAGAGCACCTATACCGATACGCTGATCGAACAGATCAATCCCGATACCGGCCGGGTGCACACCAATTACGGTCAGGCGATTGCCTCGACGGGGCGGCTTAGCTCCAACGATCCGAACTTGCAGAACATTCCGATCCGGAGCGAGGAGGGCCGCAAAATCCGCCAGGCCTTTGTGCCGGAAAAGGACTGCGTTTTGTTGTCGGCGGATTACTCTCAGATTGAACTCCGTTTGCTGGCTCATGTCGCCGGGATCGACGTGCTGATCGATGCGTTCCGGGACGGCCTGGATATTCACGCGATGACGGCGAGCCAGGTCTTCGGTGTCCCGATCGAAGGTATGAACCCGATGGTGCGGCGCAAGGCCAAGGCGATCAATTTCGGCATCATTTACGGTATTTCAGCCTTCGGGCTGGGTCGCCAGCTCGGTATTTCCCGAGGCGAGGCCTCGGATTACATCAAAGCCTATTTTGAGCGCTATCCCGGTATCCGCGACTATATGGAAGACACCAAGGAAGCAGCGCGGGAGAACGGTTTCGTCACCACGCTCTATGGCCGTAAATGCTATGTGCCCGGGATCAATGAAAAGTCATCAGCGCACCGGGCGTTTGCGGAGCGGGCCGCGATCAATGCGCCGATCCAGGGCGGTGCCGCCGATATTATCAAGCGGGCGATGCTGAAACTGCCGAGTGCCCTCAAATCGAAAAAGTTGAAGGCTAAGATGCTCCTCCAAGTCCATGATGAATTGGTGCTCGAAGTGCCCAAGGATGAGTTGGAGAAAACCGCCGCCATGGCCAGATCGGTGATGGAAGGCGTCGCATCCCTTAAGGTGCCGCTGGTGGTCGATACGGGCCATGGCAAGAACTGGGACGAAGCGCACTGAGGCTAGATTAATTGTTACGGGAGGTTTTCTGGCCCTCGTCACGTCGAATTTATCGATCTAGACACCAAAAATTGGAATAATGCGCCTATATGATCATTAATGCTGATGTTCGGGCCAACCACTTCCCGGTTACGCCGACCGTCCAGGTTCAGGAGAAAACACCATGTTGATCAAGACCAAGAAAGCTTCGGATCCGAAATCTTCCGAGATTACCTCCAAAGACGCCTATCTCAACCGGCGCCAATTTATGCAGGCAGCGGGTATTGTCGGTGGCGCGGCGGTGCTCTCGGGTCTTCCTCTGACCGCCGATGCCGCGCCGACGCCTCACGGCGCGAAGTTGGAAAACGTCAAGAAGTCCAAATATGTGTTGATGGATAAGCCGGCCACCTTCGAGGCCGCGACCTCTCACAATAACTTCTATGAGTTCGGCACCGGCAAGAGCGATCCCAAGGCGAATTCAGGAAGTTTCAATCCGAATCCTTGGAAGGTGGAGATCGCCGGTCATGCCAAGACGACGGGTACGTTCGATCTTGAGGATTTGATGAAAGGAAATGACCTGGAAGAGCGTATCTACCGGCTGCGCTGCGTCGAGGCCTGGTCGATGGTGATTCCCTGGGTCGGCTTTCCCCTCGCCAATCTGATCAAACGGTTCGAGCCGACCGGCCAGGCCAAATATGTTGCCTTCGAGACGGTTGTCCGTCCCGGCGAAATGCCGGGCCAGAAATCCCGCGCCTTGGACTGGCCTTATGTCGAGGGGCTCAGGATGGACGAGGCCATGCATCCTCTGACCCTTCTCACAGTCGGTATGTATGGCGAGGTGCTGCCCAATCAGAACGGGGCGCCGTTCCGGCTGGTCGTTCCGTGG
>JAQCKY010000148.1 GCA_027592155.1 Pseudomonadota bacterium | reverse complement strand
AAAAACGAGACTCCACTTCATGGTCGCCACCTCTCTACCTGGAGGTGGAAAACTACCCAATTTGGATAAGTATGAGAAGTCCCGGCTCCCGGTGCGTTGCCAGTCACCCCAGCGCCGTTTGATCCGGCGTCGCTTTTGTGGTCGCGCTGAAAGCGGTGCCGGGATCAACCCGGGGTGCGACGGGGAAAACCGGGCACCCCGGATCTCAAGAACTCAGTAGTGGCGCGTTCCTATTTTTTCTTGCGCCGCTTTCCCTTGGCGCCCGGCTCATCGGAGCCCTTGGTGCCCATTTCCTTGAAGGTGGCGAGAATTTGCGGCGACACCTTGCGGAAGGTCCTTAATATATTGAGGCCGTGCTCCAACGGATAGGGGATCGGCGCGATACCGACGACTTTGCCGATCTCGGTGAGGTATTGCTTGTCGACCGCCATGCCGTAGTAGCCCTTGCGCACATCGTCGAGGGCTTCCTGGGGCGATCCCGGCGACATGAACACGGTCTGCGTCATCGCGCTGATATTGGAACGCAGCCATTTATAGGCTTCCCATTTGGGCCCACTCGGTAACTTGCCGTGAACTTCCTGGTAGACCTCATGGAACGGCTTGAACTCGGTGACGGCGGGATTGCCGATGGGATTCCCGTCGGCGTCGAAGTCGGAATGATACCAAAGCGCCAGCGCCTCGCCGTTCTTGATCATACTGTCGCGGAAGAACTTGGTATAGCCGGTGTAGCCACTGTGGCCCGCCTGCATTTCATTGCGGCGGATGGAGGGGTTGATCTTGGCCATCCCCCGGAAACCGGCGACGTAGCGATACTTCACACCCATGATGTCGAGGGCGAGGTTACCCGCCAAATCCAATTCGCGGTCGGCGGTCCGGCCCGCGACGTTAAAAACCCTGGCTCTGACGATGTCGGCGGATTTTTTCATCGGCGGATCGGCGATATCCGTCCGCGCAATTGTCAGTTGGATCGATGAGGCTGTCCCGACAAACCCAAACTTCTCCGGCGTGTAACGGATACCCGGCAGGCCGGCGATGACGCCACCGGCGTTCCATGGCCCGAAATTGATGGTGAGGCCGTCGGGCTTACCTTTGTCCGAGAGGAAGTTCAGCGACTGGACACCGCCACCGCCCGGCATATTGCGGACAACGATCCGAGGATTACCGGGTATATGCTTTTCCAAGTACCGGGCAATGACGCGGCCGTTCAGGTCGAGACCGCTGCCACCGGGTACCGGAACCAATAAATTGATCGTTTTGCCCTTGTAGTATTGCGCATCGACCGGTGTCGTCACCGATACCGCGGCGATGGATAATCCCGCAATCAGCAGTGTTCGATAGAGCATTGCATCCCTCCCTAGCTGTTTCATTGATCGGTAAAAGTAGCGGCGCGGTGCCGAACTTTGCAAGTAACGAAAACACATTGCAGATAACAAAGACACATCATCCGCCGCCCTTTGGAAATAATCCAGCCGAATGAACGGGCCGATCAATGGCCGAAGTCGCAGTGGATCCAACGCCATTTGATCCGGGTCAATGTCCAAGCGGCGGAAAATCCGGATAGTACCGGTGCGAAGAAATTCTGAATTTAGGAGGGTTCATGCTGATACGAGACATGCTTGCGGCGCGCAAAGGGAAAACGGTCACGATATCCGGCCAAGCGACCTTGGCGGACTTGGCGGATTTGCTGATCGAGCAAGATACCGGCGCGGCGGTTGTCGTGGACGATGCGAAAAAGATGATCGGCATCATCTCGGAAAAAGATATCGTCCGGGCGATCGCGATCCATTCCATCCACCTGCATGACCTGGCCGTCGAGGATTATATGACCGCCGATGTGATCAGCTGCGGGCCGGACGAGGATATCGACGCGCTTTCAAGCAAAATGGGGGAAAAGGCAATCCGGCATGTGCCGGTGGTGGACGGCGATACATTGCTGGGAATCATCAGCGTCGGACAGGTGCTTAAAAATCAAGGCTAGAGCCTCGAAGTTCGGTATACTACAGGTATCAATCGGGAGAACGATATGTTGAAATCCATGAGATCAATCCTGGCGGCGGCGATGATCGCCGGCCTGATGGCGTTTGGCGGTGCCCCAACCGCACTTGCGGACCAGCCGGGGCCTCATCCGGGATTTGGCGCCCAGAATTTTCTGACCAACAATACGCTGGTGTATACCGACCAGGACGGCCAACCCAACCATCTCTATTTCGGGCGGTTCGATAATTTCGATCTCTATTTTCCCTGCCAGTTCGAAAGCGGCGCCTGGACGCTGAGCGAGGACATGGTGCTCAGCCTGACTTATGACAACGCGACATTTAAGCCACGACAATTCAAGCTGATTAAGACCAAGGGCGGCTTCAACCTCGCCGCGCCAAGCAGCGGCGCGATTCTCACCACCGCCAAATTGCTGCAAGGCAACCACCTGCCCCTTGGCTGAAAAGTCTACTAACCGCGCGTGCCGCGGTTTTTACTAAAACGAGCCACTCTCTAACACGGATCGATCACGCGATGGCCGACCTGCACAACAATACGTTCGACGATCGCTATTCGGGTGAAGAATACGCCTACGGCAAAAGCCCCAACGAATTTCTGGTCAGCGCGGCCCGTCACATACCTTCAGGGCCGGTGCTCTGTCTCGCGGATGGCGAGGGGAGAAACTCGGTCTGGTTGGCAACGCAGGGTTATGACGTAACCGCCGTCGATCTGTCGTCGAAGGGCACCGAGAAAACCCTGAGACTGGCGAAGGAGAACCATGTTTCCGTGCAAGCGATCCATGCCGATCTGGCGGAATTCGACATCGGCATTGAGCGGTGGGCGGGCATCGTTTCGATCTTTGCCCATATGCCGCCGGATCTGCGCGCCGATGTCCATCGGCGGTGCGTGGCGGGGCTGGCGCCCCAGGGTGTCTTCGTGCTTGAGGCCTATACGCCGGATCAACTGCAATATAAAACCGGCGGCCCGCCGGTGGCGGCGCAAATGATGAGCCTGAAATTGTTAGAAACCGAACTCGCCGGACTTGTCGTCATGCACGGCCAAGAACTTGTCCGCACGGTTCGGGAGGGGAAATTCCACCATGGCGACGGTGCCGTCGTTCAGTTTATCGCCCAAAAGGAAAACTGAGGCGGCGATCACTGATCGCTGGCTTCCCAATCGTCTTGGAAAATATCGATGGCCTCGGACGCCGCCTCGGGGTCGTCGACCAGCGCGATATTGAACAGGCCGTCGCCCTGATTGACGTTCGGAAGGTGGGTCCGGCCGATCACGACGCCGTTGCTGGGACCGGGGATGTCAATTTCCCCGTCGCCGAACGGATCGGCGATGCGCCCTAGACGCTCTCCTGTTTTTACTCTGGCGCCGAGCCTCACCCGCGCCCGGAAAATGCCGCCTTGGGGCGCGCGCACCCATTGGCTGCGCCGCGCGATGATCGGTTCCGTCGGCGCGGAGTAGCGGTTGCGTTGCGGGATCATGCCGAGATGTCCCATCACCCGGATGATCCCCTGCACGCCCGCGCGTATGGCGACTTCATCGAACCTCAGGGCCTCGCCCGCCTCAAAAACGATAAAGGGAACACCGAGGTCGATGGCCGCCTTGCGCAGCGAACCGTCCCGGAGGGCCGCGTTCAGAATCACCGGCACGCCGAAAGCGGTTGCCAGATCCCGCGCCGCCGGATCGGACAGGTTGACCCGGATTTGCGGGAAATTATCCCGGTGGATCGCCGCCGTATGCAGGTCGATGCCATGGGTGCCTTTGGCGATGACTTCCTTCAGATAAACATGGGCGAGACGGCTCGCCAGGGATCCCTTGGGCGAGCCCGGAAAGCTGCGGTTGAGATCGCGGCGGTCGGGCAGATAGCGGGTATTGGTGAGGAACCCATAGACGTTGACGATGGGCACGGCGATGACGGTGCCGCTGATCCGCCGGAGCGCGGTATGGCGTAAGACGCGGCGGATGATCTCAACGCCGTTGACCTCATCGCCGTGGATCGCGCCATTGATGATCAAGGCCGGGCCCGGCTCCCGTCCGTGAATGACACGAACAGTCAAAGAGATCGGGGTGTGATCGGACAGCAGACTCAAGGGCAGGTCGATGGTCGCTTTCGACCCCGGCTTGACCACCGTGCCGCCGATGACGATTGGCTCTGTCATGATGGCCCCCTACTCAACCTTTATTCAACCCATGCTCAACCCTTGCTCAACCCTTGCCGCGCGTCTTGGTTTTGTGGGGCTTCGCGTTCTTGCCCAGGAAATCGAGGATCATGCCGGCGATGTCGAGATTGGTCGCCTTCTCGATCCCTTCCAATCCCGGCGAGGAATTCACCTCCATCACCACGGGCCCGTGATTGGAGCGCAACAGATCGACACCGGCAACATTCAACCCCAGAGATTTGGCGGCGCGGACCGCGGTCGAGCGCTCTTCCGGCGTAATTTTGACTTTCAACGCACTGCCGCCCCGGTGCAGATTGGAGCGGAAATCGTCGGGCGCGCCTTTCCGCATCATCGAGCCGACAACCTTGCCGCCGATCACCAGGCACCGGATGTCGACGCCCTTGGCCTCTTTGATGAACTCCTGGACCAGGATGTTAACCTTGGCGCCGCGAAACGCCTCGATGGTGCTCTTGGCTGAACTGTGGGTTTCGCCGAGGATGACGCCGATGCCCTGGGTGCCCTCGAGCAATTTGATGACCAGGGGCGCACCGCCGACCATCTCCATGACTGCCTCGATGTCGCTCGCCGCATGAGCGAATCCGGTGACCGGCAATCCGACCCCGGCGCGGGATAGGATCTGCAGGCTGCGCAACTTGTCCCGGGACCGCCCGATCGAGACGGATTCGTTGAGCGGCCAGACCCCCATCATCTCGAACTGACGCAGCACGGCCAGACCATAAAAGGTGATCGAGGCGCCGATCCGGGGAATCACGGCATCGTAAATCGGCAGCGTTTCACCCTTATATTGAATCGCCGGGCGATGAGAGGTGATGTTCATATAAACGCTGAGGGTGTTGATGATATCGATCTTGTGGCCCCGTTCCTTTGCCGCTTCGACCAGCCGCTGGTGGGAATAGAGCTTGGGATTTCGGGCGAGCATGGCAATTTTCATGGCTTCTTCTCCTTCTTCGTTCGCAAAGCCGGCGATTTTTTTGCGGCGCCGGTTTTAGCCTCGGTTCTAGCCTCGTTTCTAGCCTTAGTTCTAGCCTTGGTTTTAGCCTTTGATTTCACCTTGGCGGGACGGCCCATATGGTACGACGTCCCCGGGTTAATCGTGCAGTGGTCGCGGATACCGGCCCGGCCGAGCAACATGCGAAAACTCATTTCGTCCCGGTTGGTCAAGGTAATTTCGACCGGCCATTCGTCCTCACCAAGCCGCAGGGTGGTGCTGATCACATAGCGGTGTTCGGTTTTACCGCCCGAATCGCGCACCGTGCGCTGATCGACGAGGGGCGCCAGACATTCGACCTCCGGCGTCTTGCGCCGTTGAACCGGGTGAACCAGGAACCGGACATAATGTTTACTCCCCTTACGAACCCGGAGAATTCGGTAAGCATGCAACGCCGAGGTGCGGGCCCCGGTGTCGATCTTCGCCTTGATATTCTCGATGCCAAGATCGGGAAGGCCCACCCATTCGCGCCATCCGATTTCCAAGCGGGGCCGTCGTCTCGGCGATTTAGGGTCTTTTATCATTGATGAGAAAGCCGGTCGTTTAGGTGTGGGCGGGAGCATGGTCTTAAAATAATAATAAGCAGCCCTCTTTCACGTCTGCCTATTGTGGCATGCTATAAGCTAGAAATTACCCTAGGGAAACATTCGGATGCAGTATCTGCAAGGTAGAAAAGCGGTGGCGGCCGTGGTCGTCGTGGCGGTTTTGTTCGGCGTCGTGACCATGGTCACCGGCACCCGCGTGCTGCTCGGCGCCGATCCGGGTTATGCCCCCTATCCGCCGCTGTTGTGGTTCAACACCATGATGGGCGCCGTCTATGTGATTGTCGGAGTCCTCGCCTGGTGCAGTCTCCGGCGAGGCATGCAAGGTGCGGGGATCATCTTCGCCGTCAACCTGGCCTCACTCGCCGTCATCGGCATCCTGTACGCCCCGGACGGCCCGATTGCCGTGACCAGCCTGCAGGCGATGACCCTGCGGACCGTGGTCTGGCTCGTGCTGTTTCTCGTCTTGTGGTGGTCGAGCCGGCGGAAATCCGCCTGAGCCGGTTAATTGATCCGGCGTGAGCGCAAAACCGCTATACATCACTTTGATTTGAGACTACCATTACTATTATAAATAATAATATAAACTACTATTACGTTTAGTAATACGGTAGCGCCAA
>JAQCKY010000147.1 GCA_027592155.1 Pseudomonadota bacterium | reverse complement strand
CGCGCATTTCGATCTCGGCGACCGGTGACGAGATGATGATCGGGTCATCATCCTCGATACCCCGTGCTTCCGCATCCGTGGGACTCATCTGAACCCGGGGATGCGGTTCCCGTTTGCGCAAGGTCTCAAGATTGCGGCCTTGAGAGTGACTGAAGTTCGCACTTCGTCCCCCGGATGTGAGAACCAGCGGGAAGTCCTTTGCCAGATCGGGCCGGCTCACCGGCGACCAATAGGGCTCCTTGTAGGTCGGTAGGGCGTCGTGCCCCAACTCGGCGAGGCGGGTGCTGGTAAATTCAACCTTACCCGAAGGCGTCGTGAAACCGTTTTTCACGTAACTTTTTACCGGATCATCGCCGAGATCCACCGTAAGGCTTTTACCATTCTCCGGCAGGTCGGAGAAATTGATATCCAGCGGCGTCATGCGTTCGTCGTAACTGGCATGGATATCGCCGTCCCAGAATTTGTCGCCATAGCCGAGCGCTTTGGCGACATCGAACAGCATCTCGGTATCGCCGTGGGCATCGCCGCGCGGGGCGACGGCGGCGGGGCGGTATTGAACCCGGCCCGTCATATTGGCAACCAGGGTTTGGCGCTCCAGATGCGTTGCCGTCGGCAGGAACACCGTGGCGATATCGGTGGTCGGTGTATCGAAGAAGTCGGCCACGACAAACAGATCAAGGGATTTGAGGGCCTTGCCGACGCGGTTGGAGTTCGGCCACATGAGGTAATTCGTCCCCATGCTGAAGACCGCTTTTATCTTTCCGCTTTCGATATATTCGGCGAGTTTCATCGCCTGGCCTTCGGAATAAATCTCCGGGAACAGCGGATAGTCATCGCCGCCCATCATCGTGCCTTCCGGCTTGGACATACCTTCCGGTACCACAACGCCTTTCTGTTTGAGGCGGCTGTTCCAGGGTCGGTTGCCGCCGAGCACATCGAGGTTACCGGTCACGGCGGCCAGCAGCATGACAGAGCGATGGTTCTGCGCGCCGTTGGTATGCTGGACCAACGCTTCTTGCGAAACCCAAAGCTGGGCCGGCTTTAGGCTGCCATAGAGCTTGGCGGCTTCGATGATCTTCTCGGCCGGGACCCAGGTGATCTCCTCGACCCGTTCCGGCGTGAAGTCTTTGACGTATTCTTCGTAGTCATCGAACCCGTGCGCGTAATTATCGAGGAACTCCTTGTCGTGCAGGCCTTCTTTGATGATGACATGGGCGATGCCGAGGGCGAGGGCGCCGTCGGTTCCCGGACGGGGCTGCAAATGGATTTTGGCGGCTTCAGCCAGGGTCGTGCGGCGGGGGTCGACGACGATGGTGGGAACCTGGTTGGCTTCCCGGAGAATGTAATGTTTCTCGTAGGGAATCAGACTCTCTTTGGGATTATTCGACCAGACCACCCGGCATTTGCTTTCCGCCTGGCGCATACGGCTGCGCTGGAAGAAATGGTTGTAATCATCGCCGAAGGTCACCGTTGCCGATATATATGTTGCGCCAAAGCAGCAACTGGATTCCGTGATGTAGTGAGGCGATCCGAAGGCGGTTTGAAGGCGGCGGAGATAGGGGCGGGCTTCTTTGGTATATCCGACGAAAAACGCAACCGAATCCGGACCATATTTCTCCCGTAATTCCAGCATCTTATCGGCGGTATGCTGTATCGCGTCGTTCCAGGATGTCTCCTGCCAGGGCTCATTGGCGTTCCCACGAATGCGTGCCGTGGTGACCCGGCTGGGGCTCTCGCGTTGCTCCAGCATTCCCTCGGCGCGGACGCAGTCGGGATGGCTGATATCGATGATTTCGTCGCCCCTGCTGACGACGGTAATCGGACAATCCGAGGTGCACATGTAACAAGACGAGTAGGTCGTCTTGGTTTCCAGATTATCGCCGATGCCGGGTGTGGTTGCGAGTTCGTCCATAACGTCACCTATGTGATTAGGGCGTCCGGTCTATTGCACGCCCATCAATTCCTGTTACAGCCTAATACCAACATATCTTTGTAGTTTGTTCAAGCCGCTCGCCCGCCTTGCGCCTCCGACCAGCCGAGCGGATCGGCAAGAAAGTCCCGGACGCCATCAATTTCGGCCTGCGAAAAGGGGCCGTCTTTCTGCGCTTCTTCCAGCACATCTTGCCAGGTTGCGAGATAGTGCAGTTTGGCTTTCGCTTTCGCCATGGTCTCATCGGCACCCGGAAAGGCACCATAAAAGAACACGACGAAGACATCGCTACATTCCGCACCGGCTCCTCGAAGGGCATCGATAAAGGTGATTTTGCTGCCGCCGTCGGTCGCTAAATCCTCGACCAGCAGAACCTTGGAACCCTCCTGCAGTGTGCCCTCAATCTGTGCCATTCGGCCGAAGCCTTTTGGTTTTTTTCGAACATAAAGCATTGGTTTATTGAGGGATTCCGACAGCCAGGCCGCATAGGGAATGCCGGCTGTTTCACCACCCGCGACAGCATCTATATCAGTACCAATGTCGCGTCGAATAAGTTCGGTGCCGAGCTCCATGATGCGCCGGCGCTCCGGCAAATAGGAAATTACCTTACGGCAATCGATATAGACCGGGCTCGCCCATCCGGCAGTGAGGGTATAGGGCTCCTGAGGCCGAAAATTAACGGCGCCGATGTTGATCAGAGCACGCGCAGTTTCTGCTCCGGCTGCCTTCTGTTCCGCTGTCCTGTCATCCTGCGTCATGGTGCTCCTCCCACATATTTATGCGTCGAGTTTGGTCTCGTATCGCCGCCTTTGAATGCCACGATTCAGACTGTCTTGCCAAGGGAGGCAGACCGGTTAACCAAATAGCAGCTTCGTTGCGGCAGTCTAGCGCCAAATAATACGATTGGTGGGCCAATCCGTGACATATGAACAGTTCCTAGCCGACGGTGCTCAGACCGAGATATCCCTCGATCTGTTGCTTGAAACCGGTGTCTTGCATCAGCAGTCGATGAGGCTGAATGAAGCAGAAAGCTGTTACCGGGCGATCATCTCCAGAAACGGTAACCACGCGGACGCCCATCATCTGTTGGGACTGGTTGCCTATCAGACCGGTCATCATCAATCCGCCGCGACCCTTATTCGAAAGGCCCTGCTGCTGGACCCCGCCAATCCGTCGATGATGGTGAACCTCGCCATCGTCTTTAACGCGGGTCAGCAGTGGGAAGAGGCGGAACAACTTTGCCGTCTCGGATTGCGCGAACAGGCTGATGAGCCGGAACTCCTCCACCAACTCGCTCAGGCTTTGGTGGGCCTGGAACAATTCGACAGCGCTCTTTCTGCCTACCAGGCGGCCCTCTCGTTCAAGCCCAGCGACGTCAATATCCTCAATAATATCGCGACACTGTTGATCCGGCTTACCGATTACGAGGAAGCCGTCCGGCATCTTGGGCAGCGGAGACCGGATACCGCTACGTTCACGTCGAGCAGGAGAAACTCTCGGCACGATATCGCCAGCCGTTGTCGGCGGCGGTTCAGTCCCGCCTGCGGTCCGCCGCATCTGCCAGTGAGCTCCCGATGTTTGTTTTAGGCGTTCCCCGGTCGGGCACGACGCTTGTAGAGCAGATCATCGCTGCCCATCCGCAGGCCCATGGCGGTGGGGAGCTTTCTTTTGTCCCGGAGATGCTCTCGGCGTTGACCGCGTTGGGAGGCGGCGCGGAATTTCCCGATTGCCTCGACGCTATTACCGCCGAAGAGTTCGGGGACGCAGTGTCGGGATATCTTTCCCGAATGGCCGCGATCGGACCGGACAAATTACGGGTTGTCGATAAATCACCGTTTAACCACCGATATCTCGGTTTGCTGGCCGACCTTTTTCCAGGCGCACATTTCATTTATTGCCGGCGCAATGAACGGGACATAGGGCTTTCTTGTTACTTTCAAAATTTTTCATCGCCTCTCGCCTGGGCAACGGACCTGGGGGATATAGGCCACTATATCCGGGGATATGGTTTGCTGATGGAGCACTGGGGTGAGGTGCTTGGATCGCGAATCCACGAGGTTTCCTACGAGCGACTTGTCGCCGACCCGGAACCGGCCGTCCGCGACTTGATCGACGCCGTTGAGCTTCACTGGGATGATCGCTGTCTCAATTTCGATAAATCCAAAAATCTGGTCCAGACTGCCTCGAAATGGCAGGTGCGGCAGCCGATTTACAATCAGTCGGTGGGCCAATGGCGGCATTACGAAACACCGCTCGCACCGCTTCTCGATAAGCTTCGAGGCTCGTCAGTCAACGATGTTGGCTAGATACCCGTCGCGGACAACGGCTTGTTTGGCGAGTTCAACAAACTCGGCGGGCCAATGGGTTGGAAAGATGCCCGAGGCAGTTTGGAAATCCACCGGCTGGTATCCTTCCAGCATTTTGCGCATTGCCCAAAATCCGGAAAATGCCGAAACGGTGCCAAGAAAATCGAACACGGCGATCGTAACGCCCGGGTGATATTTTCGGCCGGTTTTCGGGTCCGCGATGAAATCGGTCTCTGAGTTATTGCGCGCGAAAGCGAGGTCACACTCGTGAGCCTGGAGTTCTAAATCATCGCCACAGAGAATCCCGTCGTCGGCGAGCAAACGATCACCTTCCTGCAAATCATATTGCACATCGGCAGAAAGATGGCTGCCGTCGACATAAACAATATCGAAGGACGCGGTTTCCAAGTTGGGTAGGATGTCCCGGCTGGTGCCGCGCTGTACGAGGACAGGCACGGCGTCGGGGCAGGTGGATATATTATGTCGGAAGACGTTATAGGCTGTTTCGCTCTCCAAGGCGCCGCGAACGTCGGCCTGGTAGCCGGCATCGCCGGACCCGTCCCACGGATCGACGCAGGTCAGCGATCCCGGCCCGTCATAGAGTTTGTCCAATGCCTTCGCCCAGGTGATTGCGGAGGCGCCCATGTATGAGCCGATTTCAAGAATGTTCAGCGGTGATGGCCGGTCAGACAGCAAACTGACCGTGGCGGACATATAAATTTGCCGTTCCGGCGCATGGGCGCCTTGCAGCGCGCCTGGAGCACCGGTTATCGGCTGGCGGTGAAGACTATCCAGGGTGTTGCTGATGAGCTCGTTTTCGGGATCGAGATCTAGAGCAGCGGCGAAACATTCTTCGGCCGCATCGATCAGACCGCGATCTCGCTGTACCATCCCCAGATTCATAAGAACACCGGGGTTTTTTGCGTTTAGCCCGAGGGCCTGTTGCAGGCGCTTTACGGCATCATCATGCCGTCCCAATTTGAACAGCGTCATCCCGCCGATATTAAGCGCATCGATGTTGTCCGGGTTACTCAGCAACACCGCGTTAAATGCGTTGTCGGCCTCTGTCAGCCTCCCGTTTCGAAAATGGTCGATGGCGATTTGAAGCGGGTCGGTGGACATGGCACCCCGATGGTAATCTTGATATTCACAAGTGTATCACTTACTTGGTAAACTCTCCTATAACGGTAATCTGAGTCGGACAAGCGAGCGTGTTATGGCGCGTGTAAAAGACGCCTACAAAAATATGAGCGGCTCTGAGAAGGCGGCGATATTTATGCTGTCCTTAAACACCGAACATTCCACTCAGATCTTTTCGATGATGGATGATGAGGAGATCAAGGAACTCTCCATGGCCATGGCCAATCTGGGTGCCATCGACTCGACCGTTGTGGAACGTTTGTTCGTTGAGTTTGCCGACCAGCTGACCTCGACGGGGTCTTTGGTCGGTAGTTACGACACAACAGAGCGTCTGCTGCTGCAGACCATGGAGCGTGACAAAGTCGACCTCATCATGGAGGAGATTCGCGGGCCGGCCGGTCGCACCATGTGGGACAAGCTCGGCAATGTGAACGAACAGGTTCTGGCGAATTATCTGAAGAACGAATATCCGCAAACCGTCGCCGTGGTGCTCTCTAAGATCAAACCCGATCACGCCTCCCGCGTGCTGGCGGTATTGCCGGAAAACTTCGCCATGGAAGTGATCATGCGCCTGTTACGCATGGAGACGATCCAGAAAGAAGTTCTGGATGGGGTCGAGCGGACGCTGCGCTCCGAGTTCATGAGCAACCTGGCCCGCACCCAACGGCAAGATTCCCATGAGCAGATGGCGGATATCTTTAATTCCCTGGACCGCTCGACGGAGAACCGCTTCATGTCGGCGCTGGAGGAACGGAACCGGGAATCGGCGGAGAAGATCAAGAACCTGATGTTCACTTTCGAGGATTTGCTGCGCTGCGATCCGGCGGGGATCCAGGTGCTGTTACGCCAGGTCGAGAAGGACCAACTGGGCCTTGCCTTGAAGGGCGGCTCGGAAGAGATCAAGGATCTTTTCTATCAGAACATGTCGGAGCGCGCGGCCAAGATGATGCGGGAAGACATGGAAG
>JAQCKY010000146.1 GCA_027592155.1 Pseudomonadota bacterium | reverse complement strand
CGGATAGTCGCCGTGGGTGGTTAGCCCCGTCTCGTCCAGATGTGCCTGGAAATTGAGCGCCAGCGCGAAAATCGCCGCCGGATCGGGGATCACCGGATCCAGAGTGACATCGTCAATTTGGTAATCGGCGGATTTTCCCTCGGCGGCAGCCGCGGCGGCGTTAAGACCGTCCGCCCCCATTGCCAATATCTCTTTGAGGCGTGTCGGCAATTCCGGCGCGGCCTTCGGTAAGGCAACGAACCCCGTATCATCGACCATCACACCGACACCGACCTCATCGCCGGCTCTGTAAGATACTAATCTCATGATCCGTGCCCCCTCAGCCGATTCTGATTTTGGTGATGCGCTTGGCCGGATCGGTATGGATATTGACCCGGTCGGGGCGGTGATCGATGCCGCCTACCTCGCCGCTCCGGAAATACCGGCATTCCATGCCGTCGAGCCGGTAATGCTCCACATCCGCGCCGAGCCCGATGTCCTCCGGCGATGCCGCGACCAGCGTCCAGACGGTGTTTTCGTCGTTATTTGTATCAGCCATTCGATCCTCCCCATTTCACGCCGGTTTTTCGGCTTTCGACCTAGAACCCTATTACGGAGCACGAATGCCGACAATCGTGAAGTTGAGCGGCAGGCCTGTCCATTTCTGACGGAGTTGAACGACCCAAGCATAATCTCCCCGCCCAATCGACTAGGCGAGGGCTATTCCTCCAAGTAGACTTAATTCCGCGGATTCATCGGCCGCGTGCCGGGGGCGCTGGCGGTCACCATGTCCGTTCAATATTTGATTTTGCTGAAATTTATTGACGTAGATCAAGCAGCCTCACTAAAAAATATGCGACGATTCTTTTATTGCGTTAGGCCGTTATGGGGCGGTAATCGCAAACGGCGTGGCGTTTTTATTGAGACACGGCTTTGAAAGGGGACCTTGAAATGAAACTGCTTCAGTACAGAAATTTGGCAATCGCCTTCGCATTGGCGGTGTTTCTAGCAGGTGGTTTAGGGGTCGGGAATGCGCGTTCAGCAACAATCACGGTCAACCTGACCGGTACGATTTCTTCCATCAACGGTGGCACGACCAGTGCGATCGGCGTGGATGTTGTCGGTATCGTCGCCGTAGGTGACAGCGCTACGATGAGCTTGCAGTTTGATCCGTTGCTGGGAGTCCCCTCCGGGTCGGGCAACTCAATATCTTATTCCGGCGCGATCCTGGGAATGAGTGCCAGCTTGAATGGCGGCGCATTAACCTGGTCCTACGATTCGGCGGTCGCTGGCTTTAACATCAACCAAACACTGGTCAATACCACCAGTGACGGCTATTTTCATGCCCTGGACGTCGATAATAACGGCGCTTCGGGCCCCGTCACAGGGAGCATAATTCCGACCAGTGATCCGCAATTTAACACTGACTGGAATCCGTTGCAGGCACTGATATTTTTCTCGGCGGTCGCCGACAACAGCGCCATCCCATCAATGCCAGCCTTCGAGGATGCGCGACTGGACTGGCAAGCGCGCGGAATCAATTCAGCGGGACAGCTTTTTGGCCAGCAATCCAATATTTATCTCGATTTCACGGAGGTCGAGTTTGTCTCCTCTGTCCCTGTCCCCGCAGCCTTACCGCTGTTCCTCTCCGGCCTTGCCGGATTGGGCTTTTTCGGGTGGCGCAGGAAACAAACGGCAACATAGACTCTTGTCAACGGCAGACGGTCCCGCGACGTTTCTGGAAGCATGATTGCGTGCTCTGTTAAGGAAGTCAGGCATCAAACGGCCGAACATCAGTGCCACGATCCGCGTCTAGGCAAAATTTTCGTTTTTGATATCCACTATTTGAATCGTCCTCGTTCGATTTGCCACCGAAACGCCTAAAACGTCACTCTCGTCCCGACAATGGGTTACTTCACGGGTTGGCCAATGCCATTTGACCCGTGCCAATTGAGTTGCGATTTCGGGCCAGAATGAATAGAAAAGCCGACGATTAAACCAGCCGCATCGAAACTATCGGCACGAATATCCAGTTGTGGAGGGTGAGTGTGGCGCATCATAAAGCCCAGCGGCGAGAAATTCGCCAATTCGGTTCCCCGTGAGCCGGTGCGCCTCTAACTCTTCACGCACGACACCTCAAGCCTTAGGAACATGACAGACATGGCCAAGAACGGTACTCCAGACATCATCTATACCAAGGTCGACGAAGCCCCCGAACTCGCGAGTGGCTCGTTTCTGCCGATCATCCGCGCCTTTACCAAGGCTGCCGGGATCGAAGTCGGCACCAAGGATATCTCGCTCGCCGGCCGCATCTTGGCCAATTTCCCGGACTATCTGAGCGACAATCAGAAACAGCCCGACGATTTGGCTGAACTCGGTATTTTGGTCACCCAGCCCGAAGCCAATGTCATCAAACTGCCGAACATCAGCGCCTCGATCCCGCAGATCAATGCCTGCGTCGCCGAATTGCAGGAGCAAGGCTATCCGATCCCGTCCTATCCGGAAGCCCCAAAAAACGCCGAGGAAAAAGCCATCAAGGCAACTTTTGACGGCCTCAAGGGCAGTGCGGTCAATCCGGTCCTGCGCGAAGGCAACTCCGACCGGCGCGCGCCGAGGGCCGTGAAAGAGTTTGCCAAGAAAAACCCCCACTCCATGGGCGCATGGTCGTCTGACTCCAAGACCCACGTCACGACCATGGGCAAGGACGATTTCCGCTCCAATGAAAAATCCGTAACCGTCGGTGCCGGCTCCGTCGGCAAGGGGCGGATTGAGTTCGTCGCCGCTGACGGCGCGGTCACGGTCCTCAAGGGTGATCACGAATTGACCGAGAGCGATGTCATCGATTCAACGATGATGAGTCACAAAGCGTTGCGCGGCTTCCTCGCCGCCCAAATCGCCGAGGCCAAACAACAGGGCGTGCTGTTCTCCCTCCACCTGAAATCCACAATGATGAAGGTTTCCGACCCCATCATATTCGGCCACTGCGTAGCGGTGTTCCTGAAAGACGTCTTTGCCAAACATGCCGATACGCTCAACGAACTCGGCGTCGATCCCGACATGGGTATCGGCGACCTTTTGGATAAGGTCGCGACGCTGTCCGGCGATAAAAAGGCCGAGATCGAGGCGGATGTGAAAGCCGCCCTCGAAGCCGGCCCGCCGATGTATATGGTCAATTCCGATCGCGGCATCACCAACCTGCATGTCTCGAGCGACGTCATCATCGACGCCTCCATGCCGGCGCTCATCCGGGCGGGCGGCAAGGGATGGGGGCCCGACGACAAAGAGGGCGACGTCAAATGCGTCATCCCCGATTCGAGCTATGCCGGTGTCTATGACGAAGCGATCAAGTTCTGCAAGAAAAACGGCGCGCTCGATCCGTCCAAGATGGGCACGGTGCCGAACGTCGGTCTGATGGCGCAAAAAGCGGAGGAATACGGCTCCCATCCGCAGACCTTCAAGGCGCCCGGCGACGGTTCGATCCGGATCGTCGACGCGGCGGGAAACACGCTGTTGGAACATGACGTCGAAGGCAACGACATCTGGCGCATGTGCCAAACCAAGGACGCTCCGATCCGGGATTGGGTGAAATTGGGGGTCACCCGCGCCCGCGCAACCGGTACCCTCGCCCTCTTCTGGCTCGACAAGGGCCGTGCCCATGACGCCGAGTTGATCAAGAAAGTAGAAAAATATCTGCCCGAACATGACACCAGCGGTCTCGATATCCGCATCATGACCCCGGTAGAAGCGACGCGCATTTCGTTCGAGCGCATCGCCAGGGGTGAAGACACCATCTCGATCACCGGCAACGTATTGCGGGATTATCTCACCGATCTGTTCCCGATCCTCGAGGTCGGCACCAGCGCCAAGATGCTCTCTATCGTGCCTCTGCTTAACGGGGGCGGTCTGTATGAAACCGGCGCCGGCGGTTCCGCCCCGAAACATGTACAGCAGTTTCTCGAGGAAGGTCACCTTCGCTGGGACTCCTTGGGCGAATTCTGCGCCCTCGGCGCATCGCTTGAGCATGTCAGCGAAGCCAACGGCAACGCCAAGGCCGCGGTGTTGGCGTCGGCACTCGATACCGCGATCGAAAAGCTCTTGGACAACAACAAATCGCCGAGCCGCCGGGTCGGAGAAATCGACAACCGGGGCAGCCATTTCTATCTGGCGATGTATTGGGCCGAGGCGCTGGCAGCACAAGACGATGACGCCGAGCTCAAAGCTCATTTCACGCCCCTCGCCGAAAAACTGGCCAGTAATGAAGCGGCGATCGTCGAAGAGTTGGAAAAGGTACAGGGACCGGCAGTTGATATCGGCGGCTACTACCATCCGCCGTCGGACAAGGTCTCTCTCGCCATGCGGCCGAGCCAGACCCTGAACGCGATCATCGGCTAACGGTCTGAGACACGGCGCCGCTGCTCAAGCGGCGTCGTGGAACTTTAGAAATTCCTCCCGCGCAATACGGGTGAGAATGTCGGCGACCGCCTGATTTCGGGATTTTTTTCGGCGCACCAGCGTGCGGTCAAATTTGAAATTCTCAATCTCCACCGAGACCAGCTTTCGGGTCAGTCGAGTCGCGACGATATCCGACGCGCTCAAGATGCCCTGGGCCAATCCCCGCGTTACCAGGTCAACGGCAACCAGTGGATGCTCAACTTCATAGACAATATTGGGGACGGCATTGAACCGTGCCATCGCCCGGTCGAGGATCTTCCGGGGGCCTGTCGGGCGTCGATAGACCACCAGGGGTCGCTGCGCGACATCGGCGATGGAAAGCGGGCCTTCCGGCGCGCTGGGGTCGTCACTCCGGGAAATCAGAAACATCTGTTCGGCCAGGAGCACTTCATAGTCGAAGTTATCTTGGCGTTCAGGCTCGATCAGAATCGCGAGATCAATCTCATCCGTCTCCAATCCTGACCAGAGCGTATAGGCATTGCCCTCGACAAAGGCGACCTCGATATCCGGCTGCTCCTTTGCCAGGCGTGCCGCCATTGCACCGAACAGAAATTGGGCAATCGCTGCGGGGACGCCGAACGTCCCCTTGCCCTTCATTGTTTCTTCGCCGCCCGCCATCCGGTGGTGGATATCGTCGACGGAATGGAGCAGTTCCAGGGCATAAAATTCCAAGCGTTGGCCTGCCTCGGTCGGCGAAATGCCGCGCGGGTGACGGTTCAGGAGCGGCTTGCCGAACTCATCTTCCAGAAGCTTGACCTGGCGGCCGAGCGCCGTCTGGGCGATATGTAAACGATCGGCGGCCTTGCGCAGACTGCCGGCTTCGAGGACTTCAACAAAATACCGCAATTGCCGGATATCGATGATCGCGCCCCGCCTCAAAATACATCTGAGCTAATTATTAGCTTGCGATACTAAATAATATTGAATTTGAGTTCAATTTTTTAGACAGATAGGCTCGTCTCGAAAAATCAGAACAACTCGAAAAGGGGCAGGCATCATGGAATTCGCGCATTTTTCACATGTCTGGGCTAAGCCCGGCATGACGCCACATGAGCGCTACGAACAAGAATGGCGGGAGCTCGCTCTCTGCGATCAGACCGGCTTTGATTATGCTTTCTGCGTCGAGCATCATTTTAGGCCCGATGAAAGTTTGATGTCATCGCCCAGCCTGTTCTGCGTCGGCGCCGCCATGCACACCAAGAGAATGCGGATCGGCTCGATGGGCTATATCCCGGCGTTGTACAACCCACTGCGGCTGGTTGAAGAGATCGCCATGGTCGATCAAATGCTGGATGGGCGCATGGAGCTCGGCCTGGTGCCCGGCATCAACCCGGCTTTTTTCGAGCCGTTCGGCGGCGCTTTCGGCGACCGGAAATCGCCGACCATGGAGTTCGTCGAGTATCTCGGCGTCGCCTTTGGTGAGAAGCGCCCTTTTTCGTTTTCGGGCGAGAATTTTCATACAGAGAGTGCACTCCTGGCCGTCGAGCCAATGCAGCGCCCACACCCGCCCCTCTGGATGCAAAGCCGCGATGCCGAGACCTTGGAATTCTGCGCGCGCAACGGAATCAACACCGGCTATTTTCTGGTCTTTCCCCGTCACCTCGCGACCCCGGTTTATGAGAAGTTTTTGACGGATTGGAAAAAAGCCGGCTGGGACCGCAAACCGAAGATCGCCTATTCGACGGTCGTCTATGTCGATGAGACCGATGAAAAGGCGATGGCGGTCGCGAAACAGCGCGCGGCCCGGGCTTACGAGGGCTTCCTGCCGCCGCCGGACGGCGACCAGAGTTTCGAGGAACGGCTGGAAGCTTACGTGGACAGAGCGCGAAGGCTAGGTGATCTTAAAACCATCGAAACACGGCTCAAGATATTCGATGCCGACCACATCACCGAAAATGACATCGTCTTCATCGGCTCCCC
>JAQCKY010000145.1 GCA_027592155.1 Pseudomonadota bacterium | reverse complement strand
ACAAATGCTCGTCGAGGGCTTCGATAATCTGCCCGTCATCGGGATTGGCGTTTTGTTTCAAAAGAGCCGTCGTGGCAATCACGATCCCCGGCGTGCAATACCCGCATTGGGCCGCACCTTCTTCGATGAATTTCTGTTGCACCCGATGCCCGACATCGTCTTCGTGCAGGCCTTCGGCGGTAATGATCTCGGCATTCTCGAACTCCGAGACGGCGCGAACACAGCTCAAGATATGCTCGCCGTCCGCCAATACCGCGCAGGCGCCGCATTGTTCGAGCCCGCAGCCAAGCTTCGGGCCGGTCAAACCCAGATGATTGCGCAGGATGAAAATCAGCGGCGTTGCCGGATCGGCCTCAACCGCCTGAGCCTTGCCGTTAACCTGAAGCGTAAATTTGGACATTATCGATGGGTGCTCATCTTCCTGGATTGGAGAGGCGTATTGTTCCAGTCTTGCCGGTGCCCTTCAAGGAGCGATACCGAGTGAAGGGATCGCTTTCCGCCGAAAGGAATCGAAATCCTATCCTGGTATGTCGTGATGGGAATCAGCCAGATCGCAACTCTTAAAGCGCCCGCTCACCCTATAAACGAGGTGAACGTGGAAATTGAGCGTTTCGCCTGGCATATCTTCCCCGCCGAATTTTTCCCGACATATGGTTTTATGCCGGTCCGCGAGCGCCTAAAGCGAGTGTCGCGAAAGAGTGTGGGTTAGCCCCAAATCTCTTCCGCGACTTCCACGACTAATCGCAGTTTCTCGGCTTGCTGCTGTTCACTTAAAAGATTGCCGCCGGTGTGGCTGGCAAATCCGCATTGCGGGCTGATGCACATCTGATCGAGAGGCATGAACTTCGCCGCCTCATCGATGCGGCGCTTGAGATCATCCTTGGACTCGAGCTCACCGAATTTGGAGGTGATAATGCCGAGCACGATTTTGAGGCCCTTGGGCACGAAGCGCAGCGGCTGGAAATCGCCGGCTCGTTCGGAGTCATATTCGAGGAAGAACCCGTCGACTTTGACCTCGTTGAACATGACTTCCGCGACAGGCTCATAACCGCCTTCGGCGTGGCCCCGGCTCAAGGAGTTACCCCGGCAGAGATGGACGGTAATCGCCATATCGTCGGGACGGTCTTTGATCGCGTTATTGATCAACCGTGCGTAGAGGTGCGGAAGCTGATCCGGGTCTTCGCCCAACCCGCGTACCCGCTCGCGCAGGGTCATATCGCACAGATAGGCGAGGTTGGTATCGTCGAACTGAACATAACGGCAGCCCGCGTCGGCGAGATCCATGACCTCGTCCCGCCAGATGCCCGAGACATCGTCGAAAAATTCTTCCATGTCGGGGTAAGCCGTCTCGTCGACACCGCCGCGCCCGCCCCGGAAATGCAGCATGCTGGGCGACGGCACGGTAACCTTCGCCGTTTTTGTCACCACGCTGTTGAGGTATTCGAACGATTTCCGCTGAATGCCGCCTGCAGGGCGCTTCAGCTTCGAGACCGTCGTCGGCGTCGGCGGTTCCCAATTTTTGACCACACCGCCCACGGGCGTCACGTTATGCTCGGAGTGTCCTTGTCGCGGCGCTTTCTGAACGACACCCTCGATGGCCGTCAGGAAGTCGCCGGACCAAGAGTTGCGGCGAAAGTCGCCATCGGTGATCGCTTGTATCCCAGAATCTTCCTGCATTTTCACGATGCCGGCGATCAGGCGATCTTCAACGGCGCCCAGTTCCTCGGCGGTGATTTTCCCGTCGGCTTTATTTGTCCGGGCTTCCATAAGTTCAGCCGGCCGCAAAAAGCTTCCGACGTGATCGGCACGAAACGGTCCTTTGGTCTCTGACATTGCTTTACACCTTAAGTAATTTTCAAAAACCATAGCGCTAGAAGTTTGCGACTTCAAACTGGAAATGCACGACCGTAATAAAGATGCAAAAATTAGTCACATGCAGCCCGTGCCGCGGGACGCGGCCGCGGCGGAAAGATCGAGCTGGCCCACCAAAGAATGGCCGTCGACTTCTACGTCGGAAACCCAGACATGCGGCCCTTGAAACCTGTATCGAGCCCGGATTGTCTTGGCAGAACCGTACCGATCATCGACGATACGCTTGAGTGTGCCAACCAGGACCGCATCGACGTGACGGGGAAACAGCCGCAATGCGATGGGATTTGGCAATCCGTGTCGCTGCGCGATGCCCCGCACGGCATTCATTTCCTGCGGCGACATAAGGCCGACGGGGCGGCGCATGAAGCCGCTGTAGCGGTCGAGATTGGAGTCCCAACTCTCTCCGCCGGCAGTTTCTTCGACATAGAGCCGCTGTTGATCGTCCATGACGGCGGTTTTCATGCCAAAACACTGGGTAAAGAGCCGATAGAGCCGAATTTGATCGTTAGCCGGGGCGGGCCAGGCGATTTCAATTGAGGGGCCTTTTCCATGCTCCAACAGCCGAAGCAGTGTCCGCCCCTCGGAAACCGTCTCCGGTGTCACCGCCTCAACAATTTCGGGTTTCTGGGGTTTTGGGAGGACTGCTCTCGGGATGGCGGGTTTGAGGAGCTCCACTTTAGGAATTTGAGGTTTGGGTTTGGGTAGTGGGGGTGGCGGCAACTGGATCGCGACTGCGGTCAACGTCGGTAGTGCAGCAATCTCGGGGAGCGATTTAGCGGTTGGCTCAAGGGGTTTGGCCTGTACAGGGCGCTCATGATCTTGAGGCCAAAAGAGAAACAAAGCGAGCGCCGCCGAGACCGCTACGGAAAGGGCCCCAACGGCGCGCTTCGATCCCCTGCTTTGGCTCATCGGCTGACGGCCTCGACGTGGAAGAGTTCCATCTGCTCCGCCAGTTTAAGGAGCTGTTGACGCCGGTCGTCATTAACAACAACTGCGCGAACCGGCGCCGGCTTGGGCTGCGCGATCGCAACCGGACCCGTACTCAGCACCTCATCGCGGCGCTTTTTGACCTCGGGCGACAAACTGGGGACAGCCGGTGGCGGCGTCAGTTCTGCCTGAGTGACCGGTAAACGCGGTACGGGTGCGGGCGCCGGGGCAAGGTCCTGGAGTTGTTTTGCCGCGACGACCACCGGCGGGGACATCAATTCCTTGCCGGCGGTGACCGCATCACGGGCAAATTGATTGACCTCGGTCACCGCTTTGACGGCGTGGGTGGAGACGGCACCGCCCTTTTCGCCGGCGACCAAATAGACCAAGGCCGCGACGACGACGAGATTAAAGGCAAGAAATTTCATTAGCTTATCCTCCGTATCGGGTGTGGGTGATTTGCAGGAGCGCGCGCAACGCCGCCGAATAGGGGAGTACTCGCGAATACCCCAGTGGTTGACATTCCCAGTGGGCGAAAAAAGATTAATCCATTAGGAAAAGTGCGGCCAGAGCCGATTTAAAGCCCGATAAACGGGATTTATGTCTGCCTCGATAGTGACATCGCGGAGGCTAATTTGTTGGAAATTCGCAGATCAGCATTCGTGCAGAGAGCTACAGAAAAAAGAGGGTTCTGTTACCCCATTTGTTACCCCAAACGAAGAATGAGTCAGCAGAATTCTGCTAACTCATTGAAAAGAATGGTGCCGCCTGGGTGACTCGAACACCCGACCCCCGCATTACGAATGCGATGCTCTACCAGCTGAGCTAAGGCGGCCCGAGAGATGATCGGGGGGTTCTATATACCCGCCTGGATCATATTTCCAGTGACTTATGTCTTGTTGGCCGCAAATTCCGTCAGCGCGTTCGTCACTGCGGCGGCGACGGATTGCCAATCTCCCGGCGTTTGCTGGCGAAAAAGCCGGGCGCACGGATACCAAGGGCTGTCGTCCCGCGCCATCAGCCATCGCCAATCAGGGACGTGGGGGAGTAATATCCAGGTGGGCACACCCAACGACCCGGCGAGGTGGGCGATGACGGTGTCCGAGGTTATGACCAGGTCGAGATTGACCATCATCGCTGCGGTTTCGGTGAGCGTATCCTCTCCGGTTTCGACCATGCAAAGCGTCGGCGGCGAGGGCGGCAATTCGGCGGCGTCCGGACCCTTCTGAAGATTGTAGAAAGTGACATCGGGCACATCGCCAAGCGCGGAAAACGCCGCGAGATCGAGCCGCCTTGCGCGTTCCGCAGGATTGTCGGCATTGCCCGCGCCGTTGATCCCAACCTTTAATCCTTCGCCCGCAGATAATTTTTGATGCCACGCCTCCCGCCGGGCGGGCGGGACTGAAAGATAGGATTCCACCGCCGGCACGGTATCGAGTGTTGTTCCCATGATTCGGGGCACATCAAGAAAGGCCGCGTGAACATCGAAGGCGGGTAAAGGGTCGCCCTTGGCGATAACCTGATCCGCTACTCCGGCATCAACAAACAAAGGAACCAGCTTTTCGCTGACTTCAACAATAACACGCGCCTTTGTTTTGGCCTGGCCGGCAACGAGCGGCGCGAAACGAACGAACTGGACCGCGTCCCCCAATCCCTGCTCCGCATGCAACAGGATTGTCCGCCCTGTCAGATCATCACCGGTCCAAAGGGGTTGCTCAAATGACCGGCGCTCAGACGGAAAGCCGTCCCAACGCCAGCGCCTGGCATATTCGGCAAACCCCTCCACAAGATCACCCGACAGCAGGAGCGCCAAGGCCAAGTTCCAATGGGTTCGGGCGTGATCCGGTGAGAGTTCCAGAATGTGGCGAAAAACACCGATGGCATCGCTGAGCCGGCCGGCATCTTTCAGCGCATTGCCATAATTGGTCTGCGCCTCAATGTCTTGGGGCGCGGCAGCGGCGGCACGCTCGCCGAATTCCACGGCAACCGTAGCGTTCCCGCTTTGCCGTAAGAGGCTGGTCATGTTCAGGAGCGCATTTGCATGGTTTGGATAGAGGGCAAGAGCATCGGAAAATGCCTTTTCAGCGGCGGCAGCGTCACCTTCGGCCCGGGCTATGAGCCCCATATTGTTGTGATAATCGGCGGCATCGCTGCGCAGGTTGAGCGCGGTTTCCATTAGCTCCCGTGCCAAAGAAAGCTCGCCTTTTTGATAGGCTGCCGTACTCAATAAATACCAGGCATCTGCGTCGCTTGGATCGCGATCAATCAGTTGGCGGTAAATGGGGATGGCATCGTCGAGTTGGCCATTTTTGTGAAGACTGAGCGCCTCAGCCAATGTGCCGGCTGGTGCCACGGGCTAAATCCAGAAATGACGATCAGCCGAGAATCGGCACATCGTCGCTTTTGGATTTAGGCTTGGCAGCATCGGGCTCGATGGGCTCAGGCACATCGATTTCAGGCTCAACGGAAATAATATCTTCGATGATATCGTCATCCGTCGTCGGTTCATCCTCGGCACGGTCCATTCGAATAACCCGCGGCGGCGTCTTCCAGGAATAGCTGTCAAAGGTTTCGCAGCGACCGCAAACCGGTTCCCAATCCGCCACGACATTTCCGCAGTGGTTACAGAGCCAGGCGGAGTCGGGGTCGGCATCCGCCGCGCGTTTTAGCCAGATCCGGGCCGCGGCGGGCGCGCCGCCTTCGATTTCCTCCCATTCAGCCATGAACCGGCAGACTCGGGCCGACGGGTCATCGGCCGCGAGCGATTCGAGATGTTCCCGTGCTTCTTGCCAGCGGCCGGCGCCAATGGCGAGGCGGGCTACGGCGATGTGGGTTTCCTCGTGACCGGCGTTATAGCGGACGAGCCGCTCAACCATACGCAGACGTTCCTCGGCGCTGGTGCCCTCGCCAATTTCCTCCAATACCTCCACCAAATGCGGATGCGGATTAGAGACCCAGGTCTCCTCGATAGTGGCGGTGGCGCGGCGCCGTTTGCCCGCACCCGCCAAGAGCCGAGCCACACGGGCAGCGGCCGGTACGAATGACGGCGCGTAGTTGTGCGCCTTGCGCACCATCTGTAAGGCGTCATTACGCCGGCCTTCGTTTTCGGCCTCGATGCTCTGTTGATACAACAAGACGGCACGGCGGCGTTTGCCGACCTCCGCGCTGATAAGTTTATCCTTCACCGCTTCGCGGACCGTTTCCTCGGCTTCCGCCCATTCACCGTGTTTGAGCTGCAGCTCGAACAGCGTCGACGTCACGGCGTCGGTTTTGGGTTTGAGATCGTGGGCCTGTTCCGCAAGTGCGAGAGCGCCATCAGAATCGCCCTTCTCCATGGCTTGATTGAGCTTGCCGCGAAGACCCAGAAACTTCGTCTCGGGCTGCTCCGACATCGCCTCGAAGAATTTACCGGCGGCTTGATTATCGCCGGAAAGCTGTGCTGCCTGGGCCGACAGCAGCATGGTCAAGGGCGGTTCGCTCAAGAGCGCCTCGGCACGGCGGGCTTGTCGGCGGGCTTCCGTGGCATCGCCGGCGGCAACCGCCACCATGCCTTGGGTCAATGCCTTATATCCGCGCCGCTGGCGCC
>JAQCKY010000144.1 GCA_027592155.1 Pseudomonadota bacterium | reverse complement strand
ATAAAAATTGAACATGCGGTCGAAGACTTTGAGCCGCCCCATCGCGACTCCGACAATGGTTCCGGCGACCAGGGCAATCGCCAAGCCCTGAAAGACCGCGAACAGGGTACTGAACGATGCAGCCTGAAAGGCCGGGTCCATGATGACTTTGGGGAATACGCCCGCGACATTGATCGGCTTTGCGACGAAGGCCGGCGCGAAAAGCATCACCCCAACCTGCCAGACGATGAGGATCAGAGCACCGGCGGTCAACTTTGCCATGAAGGAGGATCCCCAAAGCAGCCGCAGGAAAGACGAAGGATGGGCAGTCTGTGCCGTACTGGTTGGAGTGGCAGATGCGACGCTCATCGGTCGAGTCCCCGCCATTTCGCGTAACGCTGCTCAAATGCCCCCGCGATCCGCATGAACGAAATTCCGAGGCCGGTAATCACAAGGATGGTCGCCAGCACGCCGGCCATATCGAAATTACGGGAAGCGGTTATGAGTTCCTCACCCAATCCGCTGGTCGACAGAAAAAATTCCGCCGCCACCATACCGACCAGCGCGCGGCCGCTGGCTTGGCGGATGCCGGTCAGCGCGTAGGGCAAAGTATAGGGAATGAGGATGTCTTTCCAAATGCCCCACTCGCTGGAGCGGAATGAGCGGGCTACTTCCAGCAGTTCAGGCTTTACGCTGCGCGCGCCCTCTAGGGTGTTGTAGAGGATTGGAAAGAACGCGAAGAGAAAGACGACCAGAACCTTGGGCCAGAAATCGAAACCAAGGATCGACAGGATGAAGGGGATCAGCGCGATCATCGGCGTCACGTAAAGACCCAGGATATAAGATTCGAGGGCCACCCGCAGCATCGCCAGACGCGCCATAACGATGCCAAAAGGGATGGCGGACAATAGTGCCAGCACAAAGCCTGTCGTAAACAGCTGGATCGATTGAATGAGAGAGAGGACGTACTCTTCATCGTCAAACAGATAATTGTAGAGTTTGGGCAAGGTGCCGGGGTGATCGTCGCCGTTACCAAATAAAGGCGCCATGATCGACTGGTTAAACGACCAGCCGACGGCTTCCCAAATCGCCGCGCCGAGGACGACGCTAAAGACAATCGTCATCCAACGAACAATGGTCCGATCGGAATTAATGAAGGGAAGAAATTTTGTCATTTTGGTTTATGTCAGATTGGGGGACGGCTGATTTATAAGCCGCCCCCAAACCTAATCACACTCAATAAGCCTATAGCGCAGCCTATTTCATCTTTTTGACCATTGCCATGGCGTCATTCCAAACCGAATGGTCCGTCAACTGGGCCGGGGTGACCGGTGTCTTTTTCGGATTGATGCCGCTCTTCCCCTTGGTGCGTTTGCCAACGCCGGTTTGAATGGCAATCGCCTTGCCGATCCGCTTGGCGCTGAGACCAGCTGTATCTCTCGGCCAATAATTCATCGCCGTGAAGATGCCAAGGGCTTTTACAGAGTCTTCGACGCTGCGTCCGGTCGGCTTTGCCATTTTGGCAATATCGTTCCACTTGCTCTCGTCGTAAAGCATGTTCATCGCTTCGATATGCGCGGCGGCCATGCGGACAAGTGAGTCCCGTTTTTCGGCAAGCACTTTCTTATTGGTGGTAATCAGCACGTAGTGGCTGCCGGGTGACGTTTCCTCGACGCGGGCGACGATGGTCAATTTCTTGCCGCTTTCCCGCTCGATGACAGGGATGTCGTCACTGTGCAGCACGCCGAGCTTGAGCTTGCCGGACACCATGGCGGCGCCGACATTGGTGCTCAAATTGACGGTGGGGACGTCTTTGTCTGGGATCAGCTTGCAGGGCCGGATCATGTTGGCCAACTGGACCCACCGAGCGCCACGGGGGCTGTCGACACCGACGGCCACACCTTTGACTTGGCTGCAAGTCGTGAGTTTTGGATCCATCGATCCCAGCATCCAGTCGTTGATTTCCATACCGCTAACCGCGATCAGCGGCACACCGGCGTTGGATACCATGACCGCGACCGGCGGTGTCGGCGACATCGAAACATCGACCGCGCCGGATACGACGGCGCGGGCGGCGCCGACGCCGGAGTTCATTGCCTTCAAGGTCACATCGAGACCGTATTTCTTGTAGAGGCCGGCGTCACGCGCGACATAGGCGTACACCGCACCGAAGATCGGCGGCACCCCCGGAAGCGCGATGGTCAGCTTCTTGCCTTGCGCAGCAGCAGGCCCAGCCGAAAGAGCAGCGGCCAGCATGCCGACACCGATGGCGGTCGCCACCAGCGGTTTGGCTATTCTATTGGGCGTCCATTTTGTCATTCTGTTCTCCACTGTTAAGCGCACAATTGATCGTTTGATTAACGGTTTTTTTTAATTGAGTTCGAATTCCGCGGCACGGGCCTCATCCATCAGCGTGCCCCAGACATGTTCCCGCAATTCGGAAAATCTGGGATGGCTCAAGGTTGAGCGGTCGCGCGGTGCCGGTAAATTTACGTCGATGATCTCGAACACGCTGCTCGGGCGGCCTCGGAGTACGACGACCCGGTCTCCCATCAGCACCGCCTCTTCGATTGAATGGGTGACGAAGATCATCGTCATCGGCCGCATGCTCCAGATATTGAGAAGCTCGAACTGTAGGATTTCTCGGGTCTGGGCATCGACGGCGGCAAAGGGTTCATCCATCAACAGCACGCTGGGTTCCATCGCCAAAGCCCTGGCGAGCCCACAACGCTGCTGCATGCCGCCGGAGAGCTGGTAAGGATAGGAATCCTCAAAGCCTTCAAGCCCGACAAGCTTGGTGTAATAAGGCACCTTCTCATCAATCTCGGTTTTGGGCGCACCGGCGAGTTTGAGGCCGTAGCCGACGTTATGCCGGACGGTTTTCCACGGAAAGAGACCGAAATGCTGGAACACCATCGACACGCCTTCGCGGGGCTCGGTGATCGTCTGTCCATCGATGGCAATCGTACCCTCGGAGACGGGTAGCAATCCGTCGATGCAACGGAGCAATGTCGTCTTGCCGCAGCCCGACGGCCCGACAATGGTTACAATCTCACGTTCATTGAAGGTGAGGTTTACGTCTTTGAAGACCTGAAGGTTGCCATAACGTTTTCCAACCCCGGAAATTTCAATACGGGTCTCGTTTCCCTCGGATGCGATCTCGCTCATAAAGCCCTGCGCCAGCTATTATTATTCTTCAATTTCGTTTTCTGCAAACGATTGCACGAATGATGCGCAAGTCCTGTCGCTGGGTCAAGAGAAATAGATTTCTCTATGTTCAACAGCTCGCGAGACTCCCACCTCCTCCCGTGCATAGTATAGCTCAAACCATAAAAATGGCGGGATGGAGGCAGAGATGGCGAGAGAGACTGCGACGCGAAATCTCTCAATGTTCAATAACAACAAAATGAAGCTGGGGATCTTCGCGACCAACTGTTCCTCGGGAATTACCGCGACGACGGTCCCGGAGCGCTGGGAAGCGAGCTGGGAAAACAACGTCAAGATCGCTCGGATGGCCGACGACGCGGGCATCGAATGCATGATCCCCGTGGCCCGGTGGCGAGGCTATGGTGGCGAAACAGACTTCGAAGGCGAATCCTTTGAGACGATCACATGGGCGACGGGCCTCCTTGCCGCCACCCGGAAGATCACGGTATTCGGAACTGTCCATGCCCCGTTGGTCCATCCGCTATTCGCGGCCAAGCAATTGGCGACCGCCGATCATGTTGGGCAGGGCCGTATGGGTCTCAACATTGTCTGCGGCTGGAATTTCGACGAGTTCGATATGTTCGGCGAGGCGCCGCTGGACCATGATGAGCGTTACGTCTATGGCCAGGAATGGTGGGACGTGGTCCGCAAGGTCTGGACCGAGCCCGATGCCTTCGACTACCACGGCAAACATATTCAACTGGAAAATGTTGTCGGTGCCCCCAAACCCTATGGCGGCGAACTTCCGGCGGTCATGAATGCCGGCGGCTCCGATGTCGGGCGTGCCTTCGGCGCGTCGAATTGCGATTTTCTCTTCACCTCGCTCCGCGACGAAGAGAAGACGCCCGAAGAGATCGTCGCCAACAAAAAGATGGCCGCCGATGTAGGCAAGGACATTCAGGTTTTTACAAACTCGCTCATCGTCTGCAGACCAACCCGCAAGGAAGCCGAGGAATATTACGATTACGCCTGCCGACAAAACCGGGACGCCGAGGCGGTCGAGAGACTCCTGTCCATTCGGGGGATCGAGGTGGATAAAATTCCGGCAGGGTACGTCGAGATGATGCGCGACCGGTTTGTCGGGCACGGGCTCTATCCTTTGGTCGGCGATCCCGACGACGTGGCGGGGCAATTCCAGCATCTCCTCGATCTCGGCTTCGACGGGACCAGGATTTCCTGGGTCGATTTCATTCCGGAGTTTGAATTCTTTGCCGCCGAGGTACTGCCGCGCATGGAACGGCTGGGACTACGGGAGCCGGCTTAGCCCGTTCGGTCGCGCCAATTTTTGCCGAACAGGGATGCGGCGATGATACCGCCGAAGCAGACAAGGCCAGCGGCGACGATCGCGAACAATCCGGTGGTCTCGACACCAATCGCCAAAACCGCGACGGCCCCACCGCCGCCGACGAGGATGAGCCTGAAGGTTCCGGCGGCGAAGGGCCAGAACATGTTGCCGGTTCCTTGGGTGGCGAAATAGAGCGCCATGCCGAGCCCGAACATGCCGTAGAACGGCCCGACAATCCGGAGGTACTCAACCCCGACCGCATAAGCGTTTTCGTCCGCGGTAAAATGGGACAGCCACAGTGCCGGCCAAATTGCGACGACACCGCCCATTAGGCCGACGACCGCACCGACCGCAAGGCCCCCGGTCCAAGCGATACGGCGAGCCCGCGCCACCTGCCCGGCTCCGATGTTGGTGCCGACCAAGGCGGTCATGACGCCGCCTACCCCGGCGGCAAGGGGAATGATGATCAATTCCAAGCGGTTCCCAAGACCATAACCCGCCAGCGCGGCCGTACCCTGCAAAGCAACCAGCCGGGTCAGAATGAGAATGGTTGAAATGGTAAAAAGCGCGATACCGCAGGCAACGGCGCCGACCTTGAGAATATCGCGGAACAACGGCCAGGTCAGGGAGACGCCTCGGAATTGCAGCCGGACCCCGGCCCGGCCGCTCATAAGATGCGCCGCCATAAAAAACGCGGCGATGGCAAACCCAATACTCAAGGCGGTCGCCGGCCCCCGGATACCAAGCGCTGGAAATGGGCCCCATCCGAGGGTCAGAGCGCCCGCCAGACCGACCTGAATGATACTGGCGATCATTAAGGTTAGTGACGGCCGGAGAATATCGCCGGTGCCGCGCAGCACGGCGGCAAACGTGTTCGCCAGCCACATAAATATCGCCGCCCCAAAGGCGACCTGGGCGTAGGCGACGGCGCCGTCCAGCACCTCCCCTCGCCCGCCAAGCAGGGCAAACAGAGGCCGGGCTAAAACGCCGGCAATAAGAACATAGAGCGCCGCCATACCGGTCGCGATAATGGCGGCGTGGAGCACCGTCGCATCCGCCTCGCGTTGTCTACCGCCGCCAAGATTGCGGGCAACCGCGGACGAAACACCGCCGCCCATCGCCCCGGCGGACATCATTAACATCAAAGTTTGAACGGGAAAGACGATTGCCAGGGACGCCAACGCCGTGGTGCCGAGCCGGCTGACAAACCAAGCGTCGGCAATCGTGACCATCGTCGTGACGGCGGCAATCGCAATATTGGGTGCCGACATCCGGGCCAGCAGCGGCATAATCGGCGCATTGAGAAGCCGGTGTAATCTGGGATTAGGTGTGTCGGGACGAGAGGGCTGACTCGTATTCACGGTCAGCCCTCCCTTTAATGCCCGATAGCGCTAGTCGAGGTCGAGGTTGAACAGCTTGATCGCGTTGGTCCGGCCGATGGCCAGTTTTTCCTCGGCCGTAATCACTTCGGTGGCGTCATACCAGTCCGCAGCGTCTTCCATCTTCTCGAAGGGATAGTCGGCGCAGAAAAACATGCGATCGACGCCAACCACATCGATACAGCAACGGAACGACGGATCGCAGAAGTTGCCGCTGGTTGTGATGAGAAAGTTGTCCAAGAAATATTCGCCGAGCGGCCGGTTACCCCGATAAGCGCGACGGGAGAAACGCATGCGCGCATCGATCCGCCACAGATCGTAGGGGATGTGCTCACCCAGATGACCGATGATTATTTTCAGATTGGGATAATCATCGAACATTCCCGATCCGCACATGCGGAGGGAGTGGATTGAGGTTTCAACGGCGAATCCCCACGGCGCACTCTTGAGCCAAGGATGGCCGTCATAGATCGGCGCCCGTGAATCGAGCTGCATACGCGGATGCAGATAGAACGGGACGTCGAGCTTGGACACGGTGCCCCAGAAGC
>JAQCKY010000143.1 GCA_027592155.1 Pseudomonadota bacterium | reverse complement strand
CTGCATGATGCGGCCAATCAACAGGATCCGCATCCGGCGCGTGACGATGCAATAGGATTTAAGGACTTCAAACAAGCTCAGAAAAACGATCACTCCGCTAAGGGCCACCAGCAGGTCGGCCGAGCGGGACCAGTTGTCGCCAAAAATCCACGGCACGATGGGGTCTGCCCAAAGAATGGCTGCGATGCCGAGAAGCACCAGGGGAAAGAACGCGAGGCGGATAAAGCCCTTTCGTCGGCTGATTTGCAGCGATTGGCTTTCCGCCCGGCTGATCCAGTTCGCCGCCAGGCGACTTAAAACGGGGCTCAGCAACTGGTGTGGAATCATCGCGAGCCGGCTTGCCTGAAAAAAATAACCGGCGGCACTGGTCCCACCAAAAAATCCCGTAGCGAGAAGGATAAGACGCTGATAGCCCGTCTCCAAGATGCCGTCGATCCAGACCCCACGCGCTTCGAGCAAAACACTTCGCAGTGGGCCTATCCCAATCCAGCGAACCCGACGGATGGTGATGCCGCCAACCATACCGAGAGCCACCAATTCAACGAGGGTCAGAATGATCTCTCTGATATAGAGCGTGGCAATGCCGAAACCGTTGAGAATAAGGACCACCGAAACGGTATGGGCAAATATTGGCGCCACGGTCTCGACCAGCGATAGTTTTTGGTAGGGCATGCCACGCTCGAAGAACGCTCTGTTGCCCTGTATCCAGTGGCGGACGGCGAGGGCGAAGATCAGGGCCAGATCCCAATGCGTTACGTTGTCTACGATAGAAAACCAGATCAGCGCGGTGGCAGTGGAAAAAAAAGTTTCCAGCAGCATGACGTTGTAATAACGGTCCTTGGTGTTGTCGTCATACCGGTCGTTTGGCGTCCTGATGACAAGCGCATAGACCCGGCAGGAAAAAATCGAAAATAACAGAGAGATGGCGGCGAACGCGATGGCGAACGTGCCGAATTCAGCGGGTATCAGGAAGCGGACCAGCACAAGGTTGGCGCCAAAGGCTATGCCGATTTGAATGATCTGACTGGCTGTCAGAAACAAACCGTACCGGGCGAGCGGGCGCTTTGTGGTCTGCGACATATTTTGTTTCTGTCTGGCGAAGCGCCGATCGCTTCGCGTCTCATCAATCCATAGCGGAAGGCGGGTGCCCAGCATAGAGATTGCGAAAATCCTGAATCAGTTTTTCGAAATGCAGGGTCCACGTATATTTCTCCCGCACGCGCGTTCTTTGCCGGTCTGCAAAGGACGCGCGCAGTTTCGGATCCTGATCCAATTCCGTGATTCTCTGGACAAGTTCTTCAGGGTCGTCGGGCTCGTAATAAAGCGCCGCATCGCCGCATATCTCTCGATTGATGCGGGTGTCGGCGGCGACTACGGGGATGGCTGCGGCCATCGCCTCAACCATCGGGAATCCGAATGTTTCCGATAGCGAGGGAAAGACGAAGACATCCTGCTGGCTGAGCGCGGCTGGCAGGTCGGCGTGGTCGATACGGCCCATTTTCAGGAAATCAGCAAACAGGGGTTGGCGAAGTATTCTCAGATCGTCGGCGCCCAGATCCCAGTTTTTGAAGTCGCGGTCTTCAAAGGTTAAGCGAACGAACGCGTTGATCCCTTTTTGCCTCAGTATGTGTGCGGCCTTGACCAGCCCATGGGGCGCTTTGTGAGGATAGTATACCGAATGAAAAAAGAGGTTTAGCTCGCCATTGTTCCTCCAGGGGCGTTTGGGCTGGTCCTGGGAAAAGCCCTCCACAACCCCGGGCCAATTGACAATTGTCTTGGTCCTGAGACTCGGTGAATAGGAGAGGACGTTCTCCATCGCGGTACGCGATGGCAGGACGACAATATCCGAATGTCGGGCGGAAGCTGCCGACAAACAGCGCCGTAACGCAGCCGCTATGCGTTCGCGAAGGCTCAGCAGTGGCAGAATGTGTTTGCGGTAGAAGGGGTCGAAACTGATTTCGCCCTGGATCATCAGCACCTGAGGAATAGGAGAGAACAGCAATCCATAGTTTGCCGATGAATAAAGGATGTCAGCCTCGCTGCGTCGAACTTCGCGCCGCCAGAATATCTGCTCCCATAAAAAACGGCGTACCGGACCGTACGAAGAAGCATGACAGCGCCGGATTTCAATATCGGATCCCGGCGGAATAGGGTGCAATTCTTTGAAATCTCGCGGCACGAAGATCAGGAGGGGGATTTCGTGCGCGAGAGCCTGTTCGATCAGATTATTGGTATAGGTGACGATTCCACCGGTTTGGGCTGAAATTGCGTTGACGACGATCTTCATGGTAGCTGAAGGTAAATGCCTGTGCTGGGGGGCGCCGATCCGCGGGGCGTCCGTAAAACCGGGTCACTGAGAATTACAGGAGTGCTGTTGACTTGGCAATTAGGGGAATCCCGGCATTACTGGTTGGCGATCTCAATGATTATTCAAAGAGTTTTTCGCGTCTGATGGCGTTCCGCGCGCTGGGTCTCGATGTCGATGCTTTTTCGCATTCTCCGGCAGGTGATGAAACGCTTGGTTTTCCGCGTATCTCGTTTGCTTTTCGGGTTGCCTGGAAGCTGGGTTTCCACTTGGACACGGAGGGAGCCAATCGCTGGCTGATTGAGGCAATTCAACGGAAGAGACCGCGAATCGTCTGGATCGAAAAAGGCAACATGATACGCCGTTCGACCCTGCTTTGTATCAAGGCGCTTGTCCCGGATGCCTGCATCGCATCCTATACCGACGATGACATGTTCAATCGAACGAATACGACTTGGACATATCGGCATGCCCTTTCCGCTTATGACGTGATCTTTACAACCAAGTCCTACAATGCAAATCCTGATGAGTTGCCTGCAATGGGCGCGCGCCGCGTGGTGACGGTCGACAAGGCCTACGATCCCGAGCAGCACTTTCCTGTAGAGATGAGCGAGGCGGACCGGCAGACGATCGGCAGCGATGTCGGCTTTATCGGCAGCTTTGAGCAGGATCGCGCATTGCAGATGCTGGCACTGGCGCGGGCGGGTATTCGGGTACGGGTATGGGGCAATGGGTGGGACGGTTTCGACCCCGGTGAACCAAATCTTGCGATTGAAAGACGGCCTTTGGTGAATAGCGGCGGCGAGATGAACTACACTCAGGGTATCTGCGCGACCCGTATCAATCTGGCCTTTTTACGCAAGGCCAATCGCGACTTGCATACGGATCGGAGCATTGAAATACCGGCTTGCGGAGCCTTCATGCTCGCGGAATATTCGGATGAACATGCTCGTCTGTTTGCCGAGGATGAGGAGGCGGCGTATTTTCGCAGCACCGATGAATTAATCGAAAAAGTACGTTTTTACCTTGCCCATGAAGAACGGCGTGCGGCGATCGCTGCGGCGGGCCGCGCGCGCTGTGTCACCGGCGGATATCGGCATGAGGACCGCGTCAAGTTCATGGTCGACACCATGCTGGCAATGAACGGAGGCGGTCGTTGAGACCGAAAACGCTAGACCTGCTCGCGTGTCCGGCATGTCGTGCCGAGAGCTCCTTTACGATGACGGCGGCACGGGTGGATGACGACGGCGATGTGATTGACGGCACGCTTGAGTGCCGGCACTGCCCCGCGACCTTTCCGATTTCCAGTCGTGTCCCGCGCTTTGTCGACGCCGACGACGATTACTGCGGAAATTTTGGCTACCAGTGGGACCGCTGGCGAAGCATTCAGGTCGATCGGCTGGCAGGCCATCAGCTGTCCGAAACGCGGTTTCTAAACGATAGTCGGTGGGACAGGTCCTGGTTGAAGGGCAAGTTGATCCTGGATGCCGGGTGTGGTGCGGGGCGGTTTACAGACGTTGCCGCGTCACTGGGCGCGCGTGTCATTTCCTGCGACCTTAGCGGCGCGATCGATTCCTGCCGGGAAACGACCGCGGTGCATGGCGCGGGGGTTGAATGCCTTCAGGCGTCGCTGTTTGATTTGCCGCTGCGGCCGGGAATTTTCGACGGTGTCTTTTGCATGGGGGTCATCCAGCATACGCCGGATCCGGCGCGGGTGATCCGCACCTTGCCCGATTTAGTCAAACCCGGTGGGCGCCTTGCGTATAATTTCTATGAGGAGGGACTGTGGCGCAGGCTGCAGATCGTAAAATATTTTCTCAGGCTGTTTACGCCGCGCCTGTCGCCAGAGGCAATATTGCGGCTCTCAAAGGGTCTGGTTAGTGTTTTCTTTCCCCTGACGCGGGCGCTGTCCCAAATTCGCAAGATCAGGATCATCAATCACTTTATCCCGATTGCCGCGAGCCACGATCCGGCGCTGGACCGAAACCAGCAATATGAATGGACCTTGCTGGATACATTCGACTGGTATTCGCCGGTCTATGAAAAATGCCAACGGTATCGCGATGTTGCTACAATGGTGGAAGACGCGGGGATGATCGATATCGAGGCGTCTCCCGGTCTGGTAAGGGCTACCCGGCCGCGGGCCTAAACGGGCTCGTTCCAGATATTGCGCCAGACAGCATCCAGCTTGAGAGCAAATTCACCAATGCCGTAAGTTGACTCAATGGTCTTTCTGGCCGCTTTCCCCATGCGGTCGCGCAACTGACGGTCTTCGATGATGCGGCTCACGGCGTCCGCCAGTTGATCGGAACTAAACGCCGTTAGAAACCCGTTTTCGCCATCGCTTATGAAGGATTCCGGGCCGCCGCACCGGGTTGAGACGACCGGGACGCCACACCCCATGGCCTCGAGTCCGACGATCGCAAGGCCTTCCTGCAGGGACGGGATGACGAAAACATCGAGCGAGCGATAGAAGGCGACAAGGTCGGATGGCTCCAGACGGCCAGCGAGCTCGACCGCCCCGGCGAGGTTGCGCCGGTCGATTTCGGATTGGCAGGTGTCGCCATCGTCGCCAACCAGAATCAGCGAAGCGGCGGGAAGGCGCGCGCGAATTTTGACGAAGGCATCCAGCAGCAAACCGATATTTTTCCGAGGGTCGCCAAGCCGGCCAACGAATCCGATGCGTCCCTGTGTCGTCGGCGGCAGATGAGGAGAGAAGAGAGCCTTGTCGATCGGGACGGGAACGTGATGCAGCCTTTCGCCAAGGTTCGGATTGATCCGGCTCAGCCTCCCCAGCGTATAGGGGCTCACGCCCATGATGTGCCCGTTTTTTAGCAGCACCTGTTTTTCGAGTCGATGGAGGAGGGGGAGGACCACAGTTGAATCGTAAATCCGGCGCAGCGGCGCCATGGCGTTGTGGCGGTCCGTCCGGTCTCCGTCGACATCGCTGGCACACCAGATCAGATGGGGTACACCGGCGGCGGCGTATGGCGCGGCGGCCAGTACTGTGCCACCGACCGCGATATGGCGGTCGTTCTGAGCGATTAAGTCCCGCCAAAGGGGGGAGTCAGCGGTGTAGCTGGCTTCGAGTTCTGGCAGCCGGCAGCCGATGGCAATGCAGCGATGATCACCAAAGGCGACATGCTCCCTTATGGTAGGGCGCTGGCCCGTTATCAGGCGGGTAAGGGGCACGTTCAGTGTGGCGTCCGATCCCATCGCTGTATAATGGGCGATTGTGACCGACTGTCCGCGTCGGCGCAGGTGATCGGCCAGTATTTTGGCCTTGATCGCCACTCCGCCGACGATCTCCGGCGGCAGGGTGATGATAAGAGTTTTTTGGGAGGGCATGGTAGAGGTGACTCTATCGCCGGGTCGGAGGTCTGTCGATCCGATGGGATGGTTTAGGAATGAGTTGATATTATTATCAAATGATACCAATATCAGAGTGTAAAATGACGGGAGGATCGACAATGGCAAATTTTGTTATCGCACCGCATATGCGGCTTCACGAATGGGTCGCGGTTGAGAAAGGCTATTTCGAGGCGGAAGGGCTCGATTATGAGCTCAAGGATGAGCTCTACGGCAAGGATGGAAGGCGGCACCATCTCGGCGACAAGGTTGGCGCCTATCAGACATTCGAGGAGGGGCGCACTTCCGACGTGAGCTGTGCCTGTCACTGGACGGTCAATGTCGCGGCGGCATCGGGCCACGGCAAGCTCTATGCGGGCTGCTATTCCGTTTCTCCCTGCGGCATCTTCGTACCGGCGGATTCCGATATCGTATCGCCGGAGGACCTCGCCGATGTCCCCGTTTCGGTCGGTTACCAGTCCGGCAGCCACTATTCCACCATTCAGGCGCTGGAGCATTTTCTCAAGCCGGAACAGATCAAGCTGTCCTTTGCAGACGGGCTTTTGTTCAGCCGAATGGAGTTGCTGATCGACGGCAAGGTGCCGGCAGCCAGCCTGTTCAGCGGATCCTATTATTTCATGGAACAACTTGGCTTTCGCAAAATTGCGGATACGTCTTTCATGATGGCGTCGATGGTGGCGGAAGATGCCGATATGGAGGACGTCGAGAAATATTTTCGGGCGCTTCGCCGGGCGCAGGCAGATAT
>JAQCKY010000142.1 GCA_027592155.1 Pseudomonadota bacterium | reverse complement strand
TCGGTTTGGCGAGAGCCCAAGCCCGGAAATCACCATCACCGGTTTCGACAATCGCCCGGTCGAGCCGGCCCAAGAAATTATATTGTCCGTGATATTTGCCGTACATCGCGATGGCGAAGCCTTGTTTTTGTAGGTCAGCGATGTGTTTGGCCAGGGGCCGCAAATCATAAGCTACGGATAAACGAGGCTGAGCAATCCCGTGGATCGTGACCAAGGTGACAAAACTGAATGCCATGATCGACAGCATTCGATTGGTGTTTTTAATTGGCGGCACCGCGACCAGCAAAATGCCGCCGATCAGGATTGGCACAGCCCACAGTGGGCTGATGCCGTCTGTCCAGGCTTGTTGGTTTGTTGCCGCGCCGATCTCATCGGCGAAAAAGACGACGCCCGATATCAACAGGGCGAGCAGGGCGATCGGTGCCAAGTCCAGGCGCCCGCGGACCAACTGGTTGACCGTCACCGAAGACAGCATGACGGCACACATCAAACCGATGGCGGGCAGAATCGGGATCAAGTAATGAACCCGTTTGCCGCTGACCAGCGACAGCAGAACAAACGCCGTAACCGACCACACCAGCGTCAGTCGGAGTCCTGGGTTGGGGGCTATAGACCCGCCCTCCAAAACCCGGTGCCACGCCTGCCGCCAAAGGGACGGCCATATCAACCAGGGCAGGAATATCGCGGGCAGAAACGGCAGATACCAATAGATCGGCTTGCCATGGTCGAAGGCATCGACAACCCGTCCCGCCGACTGGCCCCAAAAAATGGCGTTCCGATAGGCCTCGCCGCCGAAAATGCCGGCCGGCAGCGCCCAAGCCAAAGCGATGGCGACGCCAAATAGAATGCCGCCCAAAAGCCCAAGATACCATTTTGTCCAGCGCAGGGATTCTCCGGCGGCCCATATCGGCGCAAACAGGGCCGACGGCAAAAGGAAGATCAGGACCACCGGACCTTTACTCAACACCCCAAAACCAATGCCGGCGCCAAAGAGCAGCCAGCCGCGAAGTGCCCGGCCCTGCCAGACGTCGGTCAGGCCGAGAATTCCGACCAGAACCCAAAAGCATAGCAAAAGATCGAACATGGTCAGAGTGGTGTAGAGGCCCCAGAACAGACTGCCGAGCATCAGGATGGGCGCCAGCAGATAGACCCTGCTGTCCGGCCATAACCGGCGGCCCAATGCGGCGGTGAGAAAGAGACAGCCCAACCCGAAGCTGGGGGCGACGATGCGCGGCCACCACTCATTGACACCGAATATGCCCCAGCCGAGGTTGATCAGCCAAAAAAGCAGCGGCGGTTTGTGGCTATAGGAAGCCCCGTTCAGATGGGGAACCAGAAAATTCTCGGCCGACCACATCTCCCAGGCGACGCCGACATAGCGCGTTTCATCGACCGGCAGGATGGGGCGAAAAAACAACGCCGTCGCGATCAGCACGGCCCAGCCCGCAACCCAGGTCCAAGAAATAAATTTCGGGTTTTCGCCCATGGTATATTTGTCCAAATCTATCGCTGCCAAATCTATCGCTACGTGAGGTGCGCGGACCTTATACCGGATGCGGCACGCCGGCTTAGCATATCTTGGTGATCTTTAACGCCCGGTTACGGGAGCGTAAAGAGACGCTTCCCCCTGGATTGCAGGGGGTCGGATAGCGTAGAGTCGCCACCAATCCACAATTAAGGAACAAGGAATCGATCATGAGCATGCAAAGCCAGATCGAACAGAAGATCCAGGACGGGCTTACCCCGGCTCATCTGGAAGTTTTGAATGAGAGCCATATGCATAATGTGCCGCCGGGCTCTGAGTCCCATTTTAAGGCGGTGATCGTTTCCGACGCCTTTGACGGCTTGTCCCTGGTGCGGCGGCATCAGACGGTAAACGGGATCTTGGCGGTGGAATTACGGGACCACATTCACGCCTTTACCATGCAAACGCTGACCCCGGCGGAGTGGACCGCACGCAATGGCGCGACGATGGACTCGCCGCAGTGCCACGGCGGAAGTGCCGCCGAGAAAGCAAGCTAGCCGCCGGCGTTGGACTAATAGCTGTCGTCGATCGAATCGCGGAGACTCTCGAGCTCCGCGAGCAGTTGATCTTCGTCTTCTTCTTCCAGGTCGAGGAACCGGACGGCGAAGCCGTCATCGAGAGGGCGTGCCACCTGGCTGGCCATATAACCGACATCCTCGATATCGAGTTCGAGCAGTTCATCTTCTTCGAGCTCAATATCGACATCGATCGCGGCACCGCTCGCCGAGATATCGCGGGTCATACCGGTCCCGCGGCGGTTGCCGGATTTCGCCTTAACGGCCTTGTTGATCCGATGGCGGGGATGCCGCCGGTTCTCATCTTGCTTTGTTATATCAGCCATTTCTGAAACCCCCTTCCCACGGTATTTTTCACCCTGAGAGTAGCTCAACGATAATTAACTGAACAACAAGATTAATGCGGTTTTAATCCCCTTCGAATACGGGTTTTTCCTTGGCGGCGAAGGCCCGGTAGGCGCGCTCGAAATCCCCGGTTTGCATGCAAATGGCCTGCGCCTGGGCCTCGGCCTCGATGAATTCATCGACACCCATATTCCATTCCTTATTCAGCATCTGCTTGGTCATGGCATGGGCGAATGTCGGCCCGCTCGCCAGCCGGGCAGCCTGTTCCTGCGCATCGCTCAACAAGGTTTCCGGGTCGCAGATCCGGTTATAGAACCCCCAGCGCTCCGCTTCATCGCCGTCCATGGAGCGGCCGGTGAAGAGAAGCTCGGCGGCCCGGCCTTGCCCGATAATGCGGGGCAGCATGGCGCAGGCCCCCATATCGCAACCAGCCAGACCGACGCGGGTGAACAGAAAGGCGACCTTGCTGCGTGCCGTGCCGTAACGCATATCGGCGGCCATGGCGAGGCAGGCACCGGCGCCCGCGCAGATACCGTCGATGGCGGCAATAATGGTTTGCGGACAATTACGCATGGCTTTGACGGCATCGCCGGTCATCCGGGTGAAAGTCAGGAGTTCGGGCATCTCCATACCGACCAGCGGGCCGATGATATCGTGGACATCGCCGCCTGAGCAGAAATTTTCGCCGGCGCCGGTGAGCACCACGGTTTTGATGTCGTCGACATAGACCAACTGCCGAAACACGTCCCGCAGTTCGGCGTAGCTGTCGAAGGTCAGCGGGTTCTTTCGGTCAGGCCGGTTGAGCATGACGATGGCAACCTTGCCGTCGACGCTCCAACTGAAATGTTTGGGCTTAATATCTGCGGCTTTCATAACGCGTTCTCTTTCCGGTCGGAGATTTCAAAACGGGCAAAAATGTGCCTTCTTTTTGAAGCGCTGTCGACGGCGCTTGTCGTCGCGAAGAAACAAATGACGATGCTTGTTGTCGTGGAAAAAGCGGATTATGGCATGCGTCCTTGAATGCTCATTCTGAAGCGGTGGCAAAATGAAAAAGTTTCAAATCAAACACACCATCACCTTCGGCGATTGCGATCCTGCGCAAATCGTCTTCTACCCCAACTATTTTAAGTGGTTCGATCAGGCGACCGAGCAAATGTTCCGCGCCCTTGGGCAAGGCTGGGAACATATGTTCCCGGGTTACGGCCTCGGCGGATTGCCAATCGTCGACGCTTCCGCGTCCTTCAAAGGCCCCGCCCGGCTCGGCGATGAGATCATTATCGAATCCTGGGTCGAGGAATGGCGCGGTAAATCCTTCGTTGTGCAGCACCGAATTCTTAACGGTGACAACGAGATCGCAACCGGTCAGGAAATCCGGGTCTGGGCCGTGAAGGCGCCGGATAGCCCCAAAGGCATCAAGGCCGTCGATGTCCCCGATGAAATAATGGCGTTATTCACCGCGTAAACGGGCTAAAGACCCCGCTCCATCATTGTGTTGAGGCGCTGGGCAAAGGCAATCGGATCGCTGAGCGTTTCCCCTTCGGCGATTCGCGCCTGATCGAGAAGCAGTTGCGCCATATCTTGTAGGTCGCCCCGCTTCGCTGCGTTGTCGACCAGCACGGAGAGTTTTTTGATTAGCGAATGAGTGGGATTAATCTCCATAATCCGCAGGCTGGTCGGCACTTGCATTTGGCCCTGCCGTTTCAGCATGCGTTCCAGATGGAGGTCCATATCGCCGCTGTCGGAAACCAGGCAGACCGCGCTATCGGTCAGCCGATCCGAGCTTCGCACATCCTTGACGGCGTCGCCGAGGGACTCCTTGAGCGCCAAGATCAGCTTGGCGAGATCCGCGTCGTCCGCGCTCTCCGGTTTTTCTGCCTCGTCGGCTTCTTCTTTTTTGACCGTACTGAGATCGATATCGCCCGACGTCACCGATTTCAGAGGCTTGCCACCGAACTCGCCGACCATGGGCACCCAGAACTCGTCGATGGGATCGCTCAAGAGGAGAACTTCGAGCCCGCGGGACCGGAACCCTTCGAGCTGCGGGCTTTTGGCCAGCTGCTCGCCGTCATCGCCGATGATGTAATAGATATCGGATTGGCCATCCTTCATGCGCTCGACATACTCGGCGATGCTGGTCAGCCCTTCCGCGGTTGAGCTTCGGAACCGTGCCAGCTCCAGGATCGGCTCCCGGTTTTCCTGATCCTCGTAGAGACCTTCTTTGAGGACGGCGCCGAAGTTGGTCCAAAACGTCGTATATTCTTCCGGAGCTTTTTCCGCTTTCTTCTTGAGCTCCCCGAACACCCGCTTGATCAGGGCTTTTCGAATTCGGTCTACCACGACGTTATGCTGCAGCATCTCGCGGCTGACATTGAGGGGAAGATCTTCGGAATCGACGATGCCCCGGACAAATCGGAGGTAGCCCGGCATCAATCCTTCGCAGTCGTCGGTGACGAACACCCGCTTCACATAAAGTTTAACCCGGTGCTTGCGTTCGGGGTTCATCAGGTCGAAGGGCGGCGATGACGGCACGAACAACAGGTTCGTGTACTCGATTTTGCCTTCCGCCCGGTTATGCAATGTCAGCCAGGGCTGATCGAAGGCATGTCCGACATGATGATAGAACTCGGCATATTGTTCCGGCGTGATGTCCGATTTGCTGCGGGTCCAAATGGCCGAACCCGCATTCATCTGCGAATCGCCGTCCTTGGTGGCGATGATGATCGGGATCGAAATATGGTCCGAATAGGTGCGCACGATGTGGCGGAGACGCTCTTCTTCCAGATACTCGCTTTCGCCTTTGGCCAGATGAACAGTGATCGTTGTGCCGTGCGTCTCTTTCTCGGCTTCGGTCAGCGTAAATTCGCCGGTGCCTTCCGATGACCACATCCAGGCCTCTTTCTCGCCCGCCTTGCGGCTCACCACGTCGACCTGTTTGGCGACGCTGAACGAGGCATAGAAACCCACGCCGAATTGTCCGATCAGCGCCGCGTCTTTCTGCTCATCGCCGGTCAGGCGTTCAAAGAATTCCGTGGTGCCCGATCGGGCGATCGTGCCGAGGTTTTCGATCAATTCATCATGGGACATGCCGATGCCGTTATCGGCGATGGTGATCGTCCGGTCCCGCTTATTGGTTGAGATATCGATCCGGAACGCGCCCATGCCGTCCAGCAGCTCGGGTTTCGTCAGCGCCAAATAACGCAGTTTGTCGCAGGCGTCCGAGGCGTTCGAGATCAATTCCCGGAGGAAGATCTCTTTGTTGCTGTAGAGCGAGTTGACGACGAGGTTAAGGAGCTTACTTACCTCAGCTTGAAATTGATGCTGTTGCTCAGCCATATCGTCCTCAATCTGAGTTTGGGTGTGAGACGGAAAATGTCGAGAATTCGGCCCAAGATATGGAACGCTGAAGGTTAATTCGCAAGCATTTCACGTCATAATTTTTTCAGAAACAGCGCCCTCCTTGATGCCTATCAATGTTTTAGAGCCCATTATCGGCGATAAATGTAACTCGCGATCACGATAGTTCGCCGTCAAGGCGTTGCGGGAGTTGTTCTTGGCTACCCATTTAGAATGTAGGACACTACCTGGACCATCATGCAAGTGCCGGCGCCGGCAGATCGGCCGGTTTCTAATCAGGCACCAACCATTCGGTAAGGAGGCTAAATAAGCATGGAATTACCCGTACAGATTTCTTTCAAGGACGTGCAGCACTCTGACGCAGTTGAGGCTCGTATTCGCGAGAAGGTGGAGGGCCTGGAAAAATATTATGACAGGATCACCAGCTGCCGGGTTGTTGTTGAGGCACCTCACCGGAGCCATACCAAAGGCAAGCTCTTCCATGTTCGCATCGATCTGACCTTGCCCGGTGAAGAAATCGTCGTATCGCGGGACCCCAAGGACGCTCATGCCCATGAAGACGTCTATGTCGCGATCCGGGATGCTTTTGAAGCCACCCGACGGCAGCTGAAGAGACATGTTCGCCAAATCCGCGAACGCGCCAAAACTCCGCCAAAAGAGTTGGAGATTGAAGCCGACGTCGACTGACCTAGATCCACGCCA
>JAQCKY010000141.1 GCA_027592155.1 Pseudomonadota bacterium | reverse complement strand
CCGCCGACCCAGACAAAATTATCGCCGCTGTCAAAAGAGGGCACCAAACGTTAGATTCCTTCCACTAGTTTATTTGTCGGTATCAGTATCTCGCATATGGGCTCTAAGATCGGTACTCGCGGTACCGATGTGTGCGGCCATGGCGTTTCGGGCGCCATCCCCATCGCGTTCAATAATTTTATCCAATATGGCCTGATGCTCGATAAGTGATATCTCGGCCAATTCGGTCGGGCCGATCGGGTTGGCGGATAATCTTTCCTGGATCCAGCTGACAAAATACTGTCGCATCATGTTCACAAGACTGATCAGGATTGAATTTTGCGTCGCTTGGGCAATTTGAACGTGAAATTTGACGTCGGCATCGCGGAATACTGCCACGTCGTTAAGCGAATTCCGCATAACTGCCAGGGATTGATCCATATCCGATAAATCTTCCGGTGTAGCTCTGATTGCAGCCCAGTATGCAGCATGAGTTTCTAACATCATTCGAGTTTCAATAATGTCTTCGACTTGCTTGGGATCGAATTTTAACCCCCATTCCAATGTTTTTTCCAAGAACTGACCACCCTCAGCCACAAACGTGCCGGCGCTCCCCCTTCCCTCAAGAATTCCCATGGTCAGCAACGGCTTCAGCGCCTCACGTAAAGACGTGCGGCCGACCCCCAAGGTTTTACAGAGGGTCCTCTCGGGCGGGAGGCGATCACCTGGTTTCAGCGCATTAGTGGAAATCAAATCTACAATTTGTTGAACAATCGCATCGCTCAAAGATTTGCGAGACACCTGGCTGAATTGTTCGGCGTCGACTTCGTCGACGGGATTATTTGTCATCGTTTAAGTCTCTGGCCTTCCTAAAAAAAGAAAAAACCTGCCTTCTTTGTTGTCGTCGCCGGACCACTGGTCGGGCTGTCCTGGTAATTTGTTCATCCTGCCCGTCGTCCAATTATTCGGTGTGCTTATTGCCCAATAGAATAAGTGAACCGTTCAGCCGCCCAACTTAGAATAAGCAGTTTACTAGATTGACCTGTATTAGTATGTTATATTGGTCAGACCAACAGACCTTTTAAATGCGGAAATTAGCTTATGGCAATATTTACGACGGATTCTGGCAACGCTACCAGAAACTAGTGTTGCACCGCGCTACTATAAAGCTGGAACACGGGTAATAGGCTCGAAACACGGGTGACACCATTCGTTGCGAATGGGATCGAATATTTTTAACCGACAGACGAAACACTAGGGCATTGAGAGACAATTCAAAATGTGACCCGGTTTAATATTGAATAATCGAATTCCAATTGGGAATACACCAACGGAGGAGGAATTGATGAGTTATCAGATTACATCGCGATTCACCGCGGCCGCTGTCGCCGGCTTATTGGCGCTCGGCGCCACAGCGGCGAACGCTCAAACGCCCATATTGAAAGCGGATGTGCCGGGCCCTGGCTCGGTTAACAATACGATTTTTATCGTGCTGGCGAAGATCTGGAAAAAACACGCTGGGATCACACTTCAGGTCAACGAGGGACAGACGCTGACCCGATCCGGCATCAAGCTGGGCCAGGGTCGGATCGATATCCTGCCATTTCCACCGGTCGGCGTTCCGTGGATGCGAAAAGGCGTCCGGATGTATAAAAAGAACCCCAAAGTCGCCCAGGCCGCCGTTAAGAATATGCGCCTGATCAACACATTTGTCGGTGGGGTATACCACGGGGTGGTGTGGGAAAATTCCGATATTAAGACCTACGCCGATCTCAAGGGAAAGCGGGTCTTTACGGGCCCACCTGCTGGGGGCGCCACGATTACCGCCGAGGGCTTGGTGCGCGCGGTTACGGGATATAATCCCGGGAAGGAATACAATGTTGTTCGGCTTCCCTGGGGCAGTGGTGTGCAAGCGATGCAGGACGGCAAGTTGGATGTATTTATCCGACCGGCCGGTTTGGGCGCTGCGACCATCAATCAGCTCGGGGTGGAACGAAAGTTTCGTCTGCTGGATGTCGGTGACGCGCGGCATACGGAGGCTTGGAAAAAATATCAGGGTCCGGCGGGCCGGGTGACCGTCAAAATCCCAGCAGGGACTTACAGCAACCAAACGAATAACTCGAAGGACATCTTTACCAACGGGTTTATGTCCCAGATCGTCGTCCGCAAAGATTTGGATGATGATCTCGTCTATAAACTTACCAAAACGATGTTCGATAACATCAAAGAAATGCACGACTCAGCGGTGACGCTCAAACTCGTCGGTTTGGACGATCCGTTTACGTCAGGCAACGTTCCGCTCCATCCCGGCGCGCTTCGCTTTTACAAAGAGGTGGGCAAGACCATTCCGAAAAGCCTCCTCGGCGGCTGATGACGCGATTGGTCTAGATCGCTTCTTCGTCGAGCGAGATAGGCGCAGCCAAGAAAGGCCTGGCCGCATGGCCAACGCGGCCGGGCAGCCAACTCTTCAATTGTGCTAATCGGAGTGAGCCGTGAACGAGCAAATCAATAGCGAGCCTGCCGCCTTGCTTAAGCGATATTCGATCTATTTAGTGGCTCTGCTCATGGCAGTTGTCGGGATCGTCAATTCGATGCCGACTTACGGCGTGTTCCCGCCACTTGGGCCGTTTCCGGCGATCATCATTCGCCCGCTGATCTTGGCGGCATCGGTCTTTCTGGTTATCGCCAGCAGCCCCTTTTCCCGGTCAATTGCCGCCAAATGGCCAGGCCGGAAATGGGTTGGGACGCTCCTCGATTTGACAATCCTGGCCGCCGCCTGGGGCGTGCTGTGGATCTATTATAGCGAACAGATTTCCATCGAGGAATCCGGGTTTTCCGAATTTACTTTGTTTCATGTGGCCGTTTCGGTGATCGCCTCGGCGGTGTTCATTATTTTGAGCTGGAAGGTTTGGGGGGCGCCGCTGTCCATCGCGGCACTGGTGGCCCTATTCTATTTTTACACCGGTGAATATTGGCCATGGATATTCAAGACCGCCCCTCTGGATTTGGTCTACAGCGCCGAAGATCTTTGGTTCAACCTAAATGACGGCATTCTCGGCAATATTATGGGAATCCTGATTTTTACGGTGTTCCCCTTCATCTTGCTTGGAACGATGCTTGAGCGGACTGGCGGCGGCCGCTCTTTGATCAAGCTTGCGGTTCATGTCACGAAGGGGTTCCGAGGGGGTCCAGCCCACGCGGCAATCCTGGCGTCCGGACTGTTCGGCACCATGTCGGGGGGCGCTGTCACCAACGTCGTGGCGACCGGGGTCATAACGATCCCAATGATCAAACAGCGGGGATTCTCTCCCGCTTTCGCTGGCGGAGTTGAAGCGACGGCATCGAGCGCCGGGCAAATCATGCCGCCGATCATGGGCGCTGCCGCCCTCGTTATGTCGGATCTAACTGGGATTCCCTATCTCACGATCATCGTCGCGGCGCTTCTGCCGGCGCTCGCCTACTACGCGAGCTTGTTCACGAGTGTCGTTTTTGAGGCGCGACGGCTCGGCGTTGTCATCGGTGAGGAGGAGCTTGATCGGCCAGAGCTAAAAGTTACGTCTCAAGACTATATCAACGTGATCATGATCGTGGTTCCGATCGTCATTGTGATCACCGCACTGATCCAGGGACTGTCGGCGGCGGGTGCCGGCATGAGCGCCTTCTTCTCGATTATACCGCTCAGCTTTCTCAATCCCGAGGTTCGCAAAAGGCCAGCCATGATAATTGATGCTTGGTCACATGCCGGACTTTCCTTCGGGCGGTTGCTGATGGCAATCGCCGTGGTGGGGACCATCGTCGCCGTTTTGGGGGCGACGGGATTGCCCCAAGATTTCGCGATCCTGATCAATGAGGTGTCAGGCGGTGACTTGTTCTTGACGCTATTCGTTACTGGTGTGGCCGCCCTGATGCTTGGCATGGGCATGCCCACGTTGCCGGCGTATCTCACGATCGTCCTGATCCTGGGCCCCGCCATGCAAGGATTGGGATTGACGCTCCTCGCGGCACATCTCTTCGTGTTCTACTACGGCGTGGCGTCATCAATTACGCCGCCGGTAGCAGTTGCGGCGTATGCGGCTGCGTCCATCGCCGAGGCACCGCCGATCAAAACAGCGATGATGGCCATGCGGGTGGGGCTGGTAAAATTCGCAATCCCATTTGTGTTCGCATACTATCCGGTGCTGCTGATCGTGCCCGAAGCTTTTTCTGAAGGTGCCGCAGGCTTCAACATTCCCGACTTCGCCTCGATTATCATACGGTTGATGTTGTTTATCTATCTGATATCGAGCGCCGTCATCGCATTTGACCAGCGGCAGTTACCTGTACTGGAAATTGTTCTGCGCCTTGGTCTGGCCATCGCGATTATGATAACGCTGCCAGCGGTCCACTGGTCAGCGGTCGGCGTTGCCGTCATCTATATCGGCTGGCATCAATTTGCTTTCGCCCGCCAACGACTTTCGCAATCCAGCCGGCCATAACGTGAAGTGAGTCGCGCGATACAAATCAGAAAAGGAGTCTTACGTGCCCGTAAAAAAACTTCATCATGTCGTCTATCGCTGTAACGATGCCAAGGAAACGGCGGATTTTTACGTTAATTTACTGGAACTGAAATATGCGATCGCGGTCTCCGAGGACAACGTGCCGTCCACCGGTGAGGCGATGCCGTATTTTCACCTATTCCTGGAAATGGGAGATGGCAGTCACGTAGCGTTCTTTGAGGTTCCGAGTTGCCCACCGATGCAAAAAGACCCCAATACACCTGAATGGGTACAGCATTTGGCGCTCGAGGTCGAAAGCATGGATGAGTTGGAGCGAATGAAAAAAAATCTGGTAGATGCCGGCGTCGATCTTATCGGTCCGACGGATCACGGCTTCTGCCAATCGATTTATTTCTTCGATCCCAATGGCCATCGATTGGAGCTTACCTATCAAAATGCCGACGAGGCGATGATGGAGAAGCTCCGGAGTACGGCCAAGCCGATGTTGAACGAGTGGAATAAGAGCAAGACCACTCAGCATCACGCTTCTTGGGTACACGAGAACGCGCAACCGGCGGAATAGCCGCTCAACACACAGTTGACCTGCCACCAATTTTCCGACTGCGTCGAAACTCATATCCAGCCCCGGGATTGCTGGACGTTCGAGAATGACATCCGTACATGGATGAATGAATTTTAGGGGATCACCGATGGCCAAAGAATATGAGATGGAACGGCTGGCGGTCGTCGTCGGCTTCGATGAGTACTCGCTCTATACGGAAACCTACGGGTTTGCCGGAACCGGCGGCACCATCTTCCTTGAAGGGCAACGCCTGATCCCCAAGGATCATCCGTCGGACACGGTCATCCTGTTCATGCATCCAAGCTCGGTGTTGCAGCTCATGCCGCTGCCGACCGGGTTGGCAAAAGCCGGCGTTCATGTCCTGTGTTGCGGCAGCCGCTATGCCAAGAACGACACGCCTCTGATCATGGAAAAGGTGCTGATCGATTACGGCGCCTATGTTCGTTACGCCAAGGAAGAGCTCGGCTACAAACATGTCATGCTCGGAGGATGGAGCGGCGGTGGTTCTCTTGCTCTGTTCTATCAATCGCAAGCTGAGAACCCGAGCATTACGGCAACACCTGCGGGCGATCCGGTCGACATCACCAAGGCGAACCTAATCCCAGCCGACGCGCTCTTGCTGCTGGCCGCCCATGTCAGCCGAGCGATAACGCTGACCGAGTGGATGGATGCCTCCGTGCGGGATGAAATGAACCCCGATGACCGCGACCCCGAGCTCGATCTCTATAATCCGGATAACCCCAACAAGCCGCCCTACAAGCCTGAGTTTCTGCAACGCTATGGGGCCGCACAGGTTGCCCGGAACCGCAAAATAACGGCGAGATGCTGGAGACCCTGAAGAAACGCAATACCGGTGAACTAGAGCGCGCCTTTATCGTCCACCGGACCATGGCCGACCCACGCTGGCTCGATACCACGATCGAACCCAACGGGCGTAAAGAGAACTGGTGTTACCTCGGCAATCCCGAGACCGTTAATGTCGGCCCGACCGGCATTGCCCGCTTCAACACCTTGCGGAGCTGGTTATCCCAATGGTCTTTTGATGAGTCCCGCGCCAACGGCGAGGCCTGTGGCCCCGGCGTAACCATTCCGTCCTTGGTGATCGAAAACGGCGCCGACGACGCCGCGCCCTCGAGTCATGCGACCCGGCTTTACAACGCACTGGGTGCGGCGGATAAGCAACATACCGTCATCGACGGCGCGACCCATTATTATCGGGCGCAGCCGGAACAGTTGGCGCAAGCAATTCGCACTATCGAACCTTGGTTGAAAAACCACGGCTTCCATAACGAGTGAGAAGTCCATATGAATGTAGACCCAACCGTGCACAATAGCAGGCGGCCGGGTTCAGTTTAAGATCTCCAAGCGGACCCGGGAAGACGATGAAGTGCTGGAGGCTTTCTTGTTGTTGGCGGGGCGCGAT
>JAQCKY010000140.1 GCA_027592155.1 Pseudomonadota bacterium | reverse complement strand
CACGCCTTGCTGGCGGCATAAGCGGGGGCGCTGGGCAAACCTCTGAAACCTGCCAGGGAGCTAACCAAGCCAATCTGGCCGTGGCCCCGCCCACGAAATCGCGCAACCAGGGGGTCGATGGTATTTCGGACGCCCAGAATATTGACGGCGTAGATTTGCTCTTCCCGCCCGATCGCATCGCTTGCCGTAACGCCGCTGGTATCCCCGGAGATTCCGGCGTTGGCGATTACTAAATCGATCGGCGCGGTGTCGTCTTGTGCCGTGAGCCATTCCCCCATGGCGGCAGCGTCCCGGACATCAACAGGCTCGGCAGTAACGGCAACACCCTGCGCCTCGCAGGTCGTCTTGATAGCCTGTAATCGGTCGCTGTTTCGGCCGGTAAGCAACAAATCGGTGCCCTGACGTGCATAGCATTCCGCCAAGGCGGCGCCGATGCCGCTCGATGCGCCGGTAATCACGGCTCGTTGAAATGTTCGGATGGGCATGTCGTTTCCAATAGCGGTTATGCCGAGTGACAGCAATCCCAGCCGGAATTAGATGCATATCCCGCAATAATTTTGTACTTTGAGGAGGAGGCGCAAACAAAAATTTCGTGGCAGTGGTAAAGGAGATGAATAATGGATGGCATTACGGAAAAGACGGCCATAGAAGGCTCAAAAATCGAATTCAAAAAAGTATCCGCCCATTTCGGCGCAAGCGTCACCGGGATTGATGTCAGCAAGCCGTTGTCGGCTGCGGATCACCAGGCCCTTTCAGCAGGGTTGGCGAAGTACGAGATTTTGGTGTTCCGGGACCAGGATATCACGGCCCAGAATTTGATGGATTTCGGCGGCAGCTTTAGTGAACTGACCGTTCATCCCTTTTCACCGAACGACGATAACAATCCTGAACTTATCGTTTTCGATAACAAGGAAGGTAATCCGCCGTTCTCCACCGATGTGTGGCACAGCGATGAGACGTTCCGGCTTGAACCACCCATGGCGACGATGTTGTGTGCCAAGATCGTGCCGGAGATCGGTGGCGACACGATGTTCTCCAGCATGTCGGCCGGCTATGAGAGCCTCAGCCAGAAGATCAAAGATCTCATCGAGGACATGGTCGGGGTCCATGATTTGGGGCCGTTTAAACGGCTTTTCGGCGGTACCACAGAGGGGCGTGCGCTGCTCCTGGATTACGGAAACCGCTACCCGCTGGTGGCTCATCCCATCGTCCGAATTCACCCCGACTCCGGCAAAAAGGTATTGTTCGTAAACCCGCAATTTACCGTCCACATCGAAGGGTTAACCCAGCGCGAAAGCGATCATCTGCTGGATATCTTATTTCATCAGGCCGTTATTCCCGAATATCAATACCGTCATCATTGGGAGCCGAATACCCTGGTGTTCTGGGATAACCGGTCGGTGCAGCACTATGCCGTCCACGACTATTACCCCCAGCGCCGCAAGATGGACCGGGTTACGCTGAAGGGCACGGTACCCGTCGGCCCGGCGGGTCCCTCGGTGTTTCTGGAAGATTACCTGGCGCAACATGACAACAGCGAAGACGGCGTCGATAAATTCGGCGGCCATCGCCCGCTACGCCAATTCGACCGCGAAAATCCCGATCTCTGAAACGCGGTTATCCGTCTGCCTTGAGGCCCCGCCGGAACAATTTTCCGGTCGGGCCGGTGGGCAGGCTGTCATGAAAATGGATGGCCTTGGGAAGGAAGGTTCGCGGCAATAAGTCGTTATCGCGGCAGTAATCCAAGATGTCTTCGCCGGTGATGCCCGGATCGTCTGAGATCAGGTGCGCTTCAATCCGTTCGCCCCATCTTTCGTCGGGTTCACCGACAACAGCAGCAAGCTTGATCGCAGGGTGCCGGGAAAGAGCGGCCTCGATTTCTTCCGCATGGATCTTAATCCCACCCGTATTGATCCGGTTGTCCAAGCGGCCTTTGACAAACAGCACGCCGTTTTCATTGATATAACCGAGATCACCGCTTCGCCACCAGCCGTCGACCAGTTTTTCAGCGCTCAAATCGGGGTTCCCGAAATATCCCGGTGACACGGAGTCGCTTTTCAACGTGATTTCCCCGGTTTTGCCCGCCGGTAATTCGTCCGATATCCCGCCATCGGGATCGACAATTCGCAACATCGCACCGGGAACCGGCTTGCCCGTGGACGCCGCTTGTCCCGCGACCGTCAGAATATCGGACCCGGCGACGACAGCGGAGGCGCAGCCCGCCTCGGACGCAAGATAGGCGGTCCTGACATTGGCACAGATATGGTCACGGAGATCGTCGATCAAACTTTCCGACCCCGGCTCGCCGGAGAAAAACACCATCTTGATAGCGCTGAGATCGTAGTTCTCGATCTTTTCGGCAAGGACCATACGCCACAAGGTGGGGACAAACGGCACGATGGTGATCCGTTCTGCCTGGAGCGTTTCCAGGAATCCGGGCAGGACAAGGGCCTTGCCGAAATGAATGCTGGTGCGGGCGTAGAGAAACGGCAGCACAGAAAATATCCAAGCCGCGAAAGACGGGGCCATGATGATGACCGCCTTTTCCTCCGCCGACCAACAGTCATAGACATAGGGTCCGATCCGCGCGGTTGCCGCGAGGGTCGCCTGGGTCTGAATGACGCATTTCGGATCGCCGGTGGTGCCCGAAGACATCACCAACAAAGCGCGGTCATCTGGGGCCGGTGAATATACGGCGTCCCCGGGTGACTCGTTTGACAATAACGCGTCGAAGGATGGCGAAGCCGACAGCGGGATCAATCGCCCGACCGTTGTTTGGTCCGCCAGCCGTTCCGCCAGGTCAATCTGGTCAGGGTCGGCGAAGAGGATGCGGGCGCCGATAAATTTCAGATTATTGGCATTTCTGTCCGGCGTTTCCCGGACGTGAAGGCTACACGGGATAATCCCCGATACGTAACAAGCGAAGGTCACCAGGGCGTGGCGGACCGAACTGCCGCATAGAAAACCGACAACATCGCCTTTCCCCAGACCCAGGGACGATAGTCCTGTAGCGGCCTTGTTGATATCCCGCCATAGTTCCGTCCCGGTGAGACGGAGCTCCTCGTCGCTCAGAAAGACGGTATCGCCCTTATCGCGGCACGCTTGTTCGATGATCGAGGCGATTGTTTGCTCGGTCACAATTCTATCCCAAACGATGAGCGATTAAAGGTTGCGCGAGATAATGTATTTCATCACCTCGTTGGTGCCGGCATAAATGCGGTGGACGCGGGCATCCGCCCAGGCCCGGGCGATGGGAAACTCCCACATATATCCATAGCCGCCGTGTAGTTGCAGGCATTCATCGAGCACCCGGTCGGCCAACTCGGTCGTCCAGAGTTTGGATTTTGCGGCGACATCCATCGAGAGTTCACCGCGGGTATGGAGCTCAATGCAACGGTCGACAAAGGGCCGTGCCGCCTCGACGTCGGCCGCCATTTCGGCCAATTTGAATTGGGTGTTTTGAAAATCGAAGACTGTCTGACCGAACGCTTGGCGCTCCTTTGTATAGGCGATGGTTTGATCGACAGCCGCCTCCGCCATCACCACCGAGCGGACAGCAACAACAAGGCGTTCCTGGACGAGCCCCTCCATCAGAACCTTCCAGCCCTCATTGATGCCGCCGACGATATTGGCGGCGGGCACCCGGACGTCATCGAAAAATAGCTCGGCGGTATCCTGAGCCTTGTTTCCGATTTTCTTGAGATTTTTTCCCCGGCTGATACCCGGCAGAGATAAATCGACCCAGAAGGTGCTGAGCCCCTTCGCGCCGAAAGAGGGATCGGTCTTTGTGGCGAGCAGAATATAGTCGGCAATGTGACCATTGGTAATGAAGGTCTTGGCGCCGTTGATCACATACTCATCGCCGGCACCATCACGCTTGGCACTGGTTTTGATTTCTTTTAGATCGCTGCCGCCGCCCGGTTCGGTCAAACCGATGCAGGAAATTACCTCGCCGGACACCATCGGAGGCAGCCAGGCTTGTTTTTGGTCCTCGGTGCAAAATTCCTGCAGAATGGGCGCAATGATATAGGCATGCATGTCCCAGGCAGGCGCGGCGACACCGTAGCGGCCGAGCTCTTCGATCACGATAGCGTCAAACAGGAAGTCTCCGCCCATGCCGCCATAATTTTCCGGCGTGCTTGTGCCCAATATTCCGATATCGCCGGCCCGTTTCCAGATTTCGCGCGGTGTCCGGCCGGCATCTTCCCAAGCCTCGTACTGCGGCAGCACTTCTTCTTTTAGGAAACGGGCAACCGATTCCCGAAATATCTCATGCTCGTCGCCATAGATCGTCCGTGGAATACCGAATTGCATCTGGTCCCGCTCCCGTGTCAGTTCCCTGTAAATTATAGGCTTGAGGCCGCGAGCTAAAGCCCGATTAACGCTTGGTGAAGGGCGCCGCTTGTTGCACCTATGGCACGCGGCTATAACGGAAGCCAAGGCGACGGTTCGGACGATTAGGAAATGGGGATTAGGATTTGGCGATAGCGAGTATGACGGGCTTCGCCCGGGCCGAGGGTTCAAGCGGCTCGTGGATATGGCATTGGGAAGCGAAGAGCGTAAACAGCAAGGGCTTGGATGTCCGCTGTCGCCTGCCCCAAGGAACCGAACAGTTGGAGATCGAAGTTCGCAACCGCGCGGCAAAATATTTTAAGCGCGGCAATATCAGCGTCACGCTGGATGTTTCCACGCAAGGCGATGAATCCGGCCACCGGATCAATCGTGCGTTACTGAGGGATTTGGTCGCGGCAGTCGAAGAACTGGCGCCTGAGGCAAAAGGCTTCGATGCTCCGAGGCTGGATGGCCTGCTCGCTGCGCGGGGGGTCATAGAGGCTGCCGACGATGGCCGCCGCGAGCTGCTGTCAGGTGATGCCAAGGACATGATCATCAAATCTTTGACCCAAACCCTGGAATCTTTGCAAACGGCCAGGGGCGAGGAGGGGCAACGGATTGGCACGGTCCTGATCGATAAATTGTCGGAGATTGCGACACTGACCGACGCGGCATCGAAAAACGCCTCGCTCCAACCGGCTCAGGCGTTGGAAAAGTACCGTAATCAATTGGCGGAGCTGCTGGAAGGCGGACCGTCGCTGCCGGAAGAACGCATCGCGCAGGAAGTTGCCATTCTGGTGACAAAAATGGACGTACAGGAAGAGCTCGACCGATTGCGTGCGCACGTCGAAGCGGCTGGAAAGCTGCTCGACGACGGCGGTGTTATCGGCCGTCAACTGGATTTCTTGTGTCAGGAGATCAACCGCGAGGCAAACACGCTTTGCTCCAAGGCGTCGGATGTTGACCTCACCCGCATCGGGCTCGATCTCAAATCGGCAATCGAGCAGTTCCGCGAGCAGGTTCAGAATATTGAGTGACGGTGGCCAGGTGACCAATCCCGCACCGACGATAAAACGCCGGGGCTTGATGCTCGTGCTCTCTTCGCCCTCCGGCGCGGGCAAGACGACGATTTCCCGGGCCTTGCTCGAACAGGATTCGAATATATTTATGTCCGTCTCGGCGACGACCCGTCCCAAGCGCCCCGGCGAAGTGGACGGGAAGGATTACATATTCGTCGGCGAAGATGAGTTCCAATCGATGATCGACCGGGGTGAGCTTCTGGAGCATGCGCGCGTTTTTGGCCATATGTACGGTACTCCGCGCGCCAAGGTTTTGGATGCCCTAAACCGCGGCATCGATGTGCTTTTTGACATCGACTGGCAAGGCACACAACAACTGGGTAATGATGGCTCTACCGAGGCGGACCTGGTGACGGTGTTTATTTTGCCGCCCAACTCCAAAGAGCTTGAAAACCGGCTGCACCGCCGGGCGCGTGATCCCGAGGAGGTCGTACGTCATCGCATGGAGAAGGCGGCGGATGAGATGAGCCACTACCGTGAATATAGCTACATCATCATCAACGACGATATTGATGAGAGCGTCGGCGAAGTTCAATCCATCCTGCGTGCCGAACGTCTTCGCCGGGAACGCCAGCTTGGCCTCCATGAATTTGTCCAAGGTCTGCACGACGGCGCTTAACCCTTCGGCGCCAGTGCCGCCGCAATCAGGCAAAAATCCTCGATTGATAATGTTTCAGCACGTGATTCGGGATCGAGCCCCAACGCCTCTGCGTTGAGACCGAGTGGCTTGATCGTTGAACGTAGCATTTTACGTCGTTGCCCAAACAATGTCTTGGCGACCCTCTCCATGGCCTCCCACTGGTCAGGGGAAAATTCCATATTTTTGGGTACAAAGCTCACCACGCTGGACGTCACGCTGGGCGGGGGGGTGAAGGCGCGTCGGTCGACCGTAAACTCATGGCGAACGTCACACAGCCATTGGCTCATGACGGAGAGCCGGCCGTATGCTTTGTTACCGGGCGGTGATACGATGCGGTCTGCGACTTCCTTTTGAAACATCAAGGTCATCGACTGGTATGCCGATGCCTCGCGCAGCCAGCCAATCAGCAATA
>JAQCKY010000139.1 GCA_027592155.1 Pseudomonadota bacterium | reverse complement strand
CAGCGGCGGTGTCAGATGATCGATGATGACGGCTTGGCTCCGCCGCTTCGCCTGGGTTCCCTCGTCGGGATCATTGACGATGAAGGGATAGAGGTGGGGAAGGGGGCCGAGCATTGCTTCAGGATAACAAGAGGCGGACAGCGCCAGCGCCTTACCCGGCAGCCATTCCAGATTACCGTGTTTGCCGAAATGGATGACAACGTGGGCGTCGAACGCGGTTCGGAGCCAGGCATAAACGGCGACGTACCCATGGGGCGGCACCAGGTCGGGATCGTGATAGGTCGCGGTCGGATCGATGTTGTATCCCCGCGCCGGTTGCACGGCGACGACCGCATTGCCGAAGCGGTGAATGGCGAGGGTGAAGGCGCCGCCGTCGAAAAACGGATCGTCTTCCGGCGCGCCCCAGCGCTCGGTAATTTCCTGTCGGACCTCGACCGGTAAGGCGGCGAAGAAGGCTTGGTACTCTTCCATGCCGAAGGACACACCGCCTTCTCGCTTCTCACTGGTCTTTTGGCCGGAATTTGTCGGCCCGCGCAGCAATAGTTTCATCAAGGCGCCGGAGTCGGCGGGGACATCCGTGCCGACGTCATAACCTTCGGTGCGAAGAGCGGCGAGCGCGCGGGCAACACTGGCCGGGGTATCCAGCCCGACACCGTTGCACAGCCGCCCGTCCTTGTTCGGATAATTGGCGACGATGATGCCGACGCGCCGCGCTGCGGGCGCGGCGTTGCGCAACCGTGCCCAGGCGGCGGCGAGTTTCGCGACGAATTCGATCCGGTCGGCTTCCGGCTGGTATTCGACGATGTTGGATTCGGTCGCTTCATCGTAGGTGGCGGGGGCCTTGAAGGAGACCGCCCGGGTGATGATGCGCCCGTCGATCTCGGGCAGGGCGATGTTCATGCCGAGGTCGGTGGGGGTCAGGCACCGTGTCGCGCCGCGCCAGCCCTCCCGGCTTTCGCCCGAAAAGATGACCTGGAAAACCGGACAGTCCGAAGCATCGAACGGCGTTTCCGACCGGTCCCGTCCCGGCGAGGAGACCGCGAAGCTGGTGCAGTTCAAAATGACATCGACGGCGGTTTGGCCGAGCAGATGGGAGACCATCTCGGCGGAAACCAGGTCTTTCAGGCTGGAGACGAAGATCGGCAGGGCGGAAACGCCATTCTCGTCCAGGCTCGTTATCAACGCATCGACGGGTTTCAGATTCCCCGCTTGTACAAGTGCGCGGTAGAAGACGATTGCCGCCTTTGGCGCATCCTTCTGCCAATGCGCCTGAATCTCATCGATCCCCGGGTTTGGCATGCCGGGCCAATAGAGCCCGCTGCGGATCAGCGGGGTAGGTTCCAGCCACTCGGTCTCATACCCAATAAGCCCGGCGGCGAAGCGCAGGAACTGCTCGCCGTTATCCATCCCGCCTTGCACCAGATATTGCCAGAGCCGGTGGCAGTTCTCGGGCGATACCGTCGAGCGGTCGGTCAGTTCCACATCCGGCTGATCGTCGCCGGGCAGAAACGCGACCGCGAAGTCGGGATTGCGGGCCAGTTCGGTGATCTGGTCGAGCCCGTAAGGCCAATAGCCGACGCCCCCCAACAGCCGCACGACGATCAGCTTGGCGTGGGCGAGGGTGGCGTCCAGATAGGTATCGACCGAGAGGTTGTGGCGAAGCTCCAACAGGTTGGCGAGCCTCAGCGTCGGCTTTTTATCCAGCCGTCGGTGCGCCTGCGCCAGCACCGAAAGATCGCTGGCCGCCGCCGAGAGCACGACGATCTCGCCCGGCGACTGGCCGAGATCGATGGCTTCGGAACCGTCGACAATCTCACCGGGTTGGGCGGCTAGAAGATGCATGCGCTTGTCGGCGGGTTAGGTCACTGGGCGCAACACGGCCTCGATCTCTCCATGATCGATGCCGTTCAGGCCGATGACCACGAGCTGTGTCGCGCGGTTTTCGCCCTCCGCCCAGGGTCGGTCGTAATAATGGGTGAGCCGGGGCCCGACCCCTTGCACGATCAGCCGCGCCGGCTTGCCGTCAACGTCGCCGAACCCTTTGATCCGTAACACCCCTTCCAGGTTGAGCGCGGCGGTAACCCGTCCGACAAAAGCCTCAACATCGGTGACCGGATCGAGCCGCAGCACGAAGCTGTCGAAATCGTCATGTTCGTGGTCGCCGTCCAGGGCATCGTGATGGGACGGCCGCGCATCGAGATCGTCTTCGGCGGCGGCGGCCAGACCGAGCAGAAAGGACGGCTTGATCTCCCCCTGCTGGGTCATCACGATTTCAACGGAGCCCCGGGTTTCCTTTCCAATCTGTTCCCGCACCCGCTCCTGATCGGCGGCGTCCAGCAAATCGATTTTGTTGAGCACGACAAGATCGGCGCAGGCGAGCTGGTCTTCATAGAGTTCTTCCAGCGGATCGTCATGATCCAAAGACGGGTCTTCCAGCCGCAGCCGGGCGATCTCTTCCGGGTCCGAGGCGAACATGCCGCTCGCCACCGCCGGGCCGTCGATCACCGTGATCACCCCGTCCACCGTTGTCCGCGAGCGCACCTCGGGCCATTGAAAGGCCTTCAGTAATGGTTTTGGTAGGGCCAGTCCCGATGTCTCGATGATGATGTGATCGGGTTTGTCCGGCCGGTTGAGCAGCAACTCCAAGGTCGGCACGAAATCGTCGGCGACGGTGCAGCAAAGGCAGCCGTTGTTGAGCTCGACGATATCATCTTCGGTGCAGGTCTCATCGCCGCAAGCCTTCAGGATATCGCCGTCGACGCCCAGATCCCCGAATTCATTGATGATCAGCGCGATCCGCCGCCCATCGGCATTGGTCAGCAGATGGCGGATCAGCGTGGTTTTGCCCGCGCCCAAAAAGCCGGTGACGACGGAAATCGGTATCTTCCCCATTTGCATGTCGGGTTCCTATTTAAGGTCTAAGGGTAGTCCCGCGACCACCAGCACCACGCGATCGGCACAGGCGGCAACGGATTGATTGAGAAGCCCGGCTTCGTCGCGGAAGCGGCGGGCCAGCGGGTCCATGGGAACGATCCCTTGCCCCACCTCGTTGGAGACGATGACGGTCGGTGCGGAGAGTTTCGGCAGGGCGGCGCAGAGGCGCTCCCGCTCGGCATCGATGTCGCGCCCTGCCGCCATCAGGTTGGACAGCCACAGGGTGAGGCAATCGACGAGCATCGGGGCGCCGTCGTCGTGACGCTCCAACACCTCGACAAGTTCCAAGGGCTCTTCGACGGTTGTCCAGCCGGCGCCGCGCCGCTCTTGATGGCGGGCGATGCGCTCGCTCATCTCATCATCCAGCGCCTCTGCGGTCGCCACATAAATCGCCCGCTCGGCGGATGCCAGAAGTGATGCGAGAAGAGCCTCCGCATAAACACTCTTGCCCGACCGCGCACCGCCGAGGACGAGCGTGGTCGTCGGGGCCCGAGGGGATTGGTTCTCTATTGGTTCCGTCGTCATCTCCACGCCCCCTCCGCCCGAGGAGTTACGGGTTAAATCCAATGCCGTTGAGGAGGTCTCCTGGCTCCGGTCTTTCCATCCTGTGCGCCTTCCCAGTCCCATGGATAAATTTGGGGACCAGTGGTTTTCCGGTTGATCGAACCGGGCACAGACAACGACCGCTTACAGTTGCGGGGGCAGCGCCGGACTCAAACCGGACTTCCCTGTCTCATCAGCACCGGCACCCTAGCACCCGAGTGGGGCGAGTCCAACTGAGTCGAATGGGGGGAGGGAAGGCGTGGCGGGAGAATCACCGGTTACCGTGCGCGCCTAATTTTTTTCGCAAGGGACTTTGCTCGTTTCCCGGTGATCTCATCATGGCTGAACACACCCAACAGCGTAACGGTGTCATCCTTGTCGGTATAGAGCAGGCAGGCGTCGGCGTCGAGATGACACTCGTTTATTCCCTCTAATTTCCTGTGAAGGCCGTGCTCGTTGGAGAATTTTCCGGGTGGCCGCCGCTTTTTGGCGGCGACAAAATCTTTTAAGCGTTCTCTGACGGCGGGGGTTTTGGTAATAAAGGCTTGAAGCGTCTCTTCAAACAATTCCGTTCGAATAAACTTGGCAACCCTCAGGCGGTCTCCAGCCACTTCTCTAGCTCTTCCGCCGGAACGGTATCTTTCTCCGCCGCCGAGTGCGCGGCCGCCAAGATTTTTTCGATCAGATCATCGTCAATCCCGTCGGTCTCGACGTTCAAATCGGGATCGACCCAATTTTTTTCGAAAAATTCCTTCATCGTTTTCTTGTCGATTTCGACGCTCATGTTACTGACGTAATGGTCAATCCAAGGTGCTTCCTTGTGGGTCATATCGATCAACCGTCCGGCGGAATACTGACCGAATTTTTCAAAGATGACGTTTAGGAAGTCGGCAACATCGACGGCAATATCGATCTCGTCACCGGATATGTCTTCAATGGGTTGGCGTCCGCAGACCTTAAAGGCGTGGTAAATATTGGGAACCACCGGGCCCAAATCCCAAGCTTCAAGCGACTCATCGAAAAGCGGTTCGCCATAAATTGCGAGATAACACCCTTGGGCGTAATACAATAATTTTTGTAACTTCAAATTGGTCAGAAGTTCGCCGGCGTTATCCGCAATGGCACATTGTGTCAGATAATCGGCTACTTCCGCCGCCGTCTGCTTCGCCATTTTAAACCCCAGAATCAGGAAAATATAATACAGTTTCAGACCGTAAAATGCAATCGTGTTACACAAATTTAGGTGGTACTGGCTAGCAAGCGATGGTGCCCGAGACCCCGCTATTCCGAATAGTTCACATTGACCATGGCGACCGCCCATTGCGGGGCGGTTTCGTCGCAGTGGCAATCGAGGCGGGGCACACACAGGGGGGCGGTCACGAACGCCAGGGCGGTCTCGGGCTTGAGGTCGTTGGCCAATGTGAGCGCGGCCTTGATCGAGCCGGTGTGGCCGACCGAGACGATGTCGCGCCCGGCGAATTCCTCGGTTCTGATGGCGATCATCCGGACCACGCGGTCGACCACGGTCTGGAAACTTTCGCCGTTGGGCGGTGCCACGTCGACGATGTTGTCGCGGAATTCATTCATGGTTTCCGGCGGGATATCTTTTCGGGCCACACCCTCCCAATCGCCGAAATGCATCTCGGCGAATTCCGGCTCGATAATCGGGTTCGCCGAGCCGGGATGAATGCCGCTGAACAGCGCCGCCGTATGTTTGGTGCGTTTCAGGTTGCTGGTGATCCAGATTGCGCCGCCCGGCAGCCGCGCCGCAATCTTTTCGATGAACGCCGGGTCGGGAAGTTCGATCTCCATATCCCGTTGGCCGTAAACGATACCCTCGCCGTCGGCGACCGGGGCGTGGCGGATCCACCACCAGCGGGTGGTGGTTGAGGTCATGACGGCGCGCTCACCCACGCGGCTGCGGTGAGCAGAACGGCAATTTCCGCGATCTGCTGGCAGGCCCCTAAGGTGTCGCCGGTCTGCCCGCCGATCCGGCGGTTGACGAACCAGGCGAATCCGCCAACCGCGATGGCCGCGACGGCGACGGCGGTGACGGTAAAACTCAAATCCAGCACGAGAATAACGATAACGGCGGCGATGACGATGCCCGCCGCGACTTGGCCGGCACCCGGTCGGCCCGCGTCGTGGGCCAGGCCATCGCTGCGCGCCGGGGGCAGCGCGGCCATGATCACGGGCATCGCGGCGCGGGAAACAACCGCGGCGGCGATCAACACCGTCACCGCTTGGCCAAGCGAGATTGCCGCAATCGCCGAGAGCGCCGCCCACCTGAACCCGAGCGAGGCGACAACGGCGATCACGCCGAAGACACCGATGCGGCTGTCCCGCATAATCTCTAAGATCCGCGCCTCGGGCCGCTTCAGCCCCAAGCCATCGGCGCTGTCGGCCAAGCCGTCTTCGTGTAGGGCGCCGGTGGCGAGAACGAGCGCGAGGATCGCGAGCGCCGCGCCGATCGAGGGCGGAAGAGACAACGCCGCCGCCGCCCACAGCACCGCCCCGCCAATGACGCCGACAACCAGACCGACGATGGGGAAATAGGCGCTCGCCCGCCCTATGCTGCCGGCGGGAGACGCGCCACCCTGATTCGCGTTGATGGGAACCGAACTCCGCCGAACCACGCCAAGCGTGCCGACCGGGATTCGGGTCAGCAAGCCAAAGGCGATTCGGATATTTGCAAAAATTTCCATCAGGACTCTCTGTTACGCTCGTTATACGGGACCCAATTATCGCGCAGAATTCTTGTCATCATTCGTCCTGCTCTGAAATTCGCTTGGCAACCGTTGTTTCGATTGTGCATCACTAAGGCGAAAACTTGTCGGGTTTTCAAGACACATCGCAGAATTGAGGGCCCAGAGGATAAAGAGCGTGAACACAATCGACGACATCAGAGCCCGCATCGCCGCCGCCCAAGGGCCCGACGCGGCGTCTCTCCAGGCTGCGACGGATCGGGAACCGACCTTGACCAAGCCGCCGGGCGCGCTCGGCCGG
>JAQCKY010000138.1 GCA_027592155.1 Pseudomonadota bacterium | reverse complement strand
CTCTTTTTCCACGATAGAGGCCAGAACAAGCAACTCGGTTGGATTGCGGAGAGGCAAATCCGGCGCTCGGGCTGCCCATGCCTTCTCAAGCGCAACCGTCATTTGGATCCGCATTCGGCCAACCAATTGACCACGGCCATCGCCATGAGAAAAATGATAGGTTTCGGGTAACAATTCCCCCTCACCCGGCGTCGAAACGATGGGCCCGGTCAGGCCGTCCGTATTTGCGAGCTGCGTCAAAACCTGCTGAGAGGTTAGGCCCTCGGCAATCGTGAGGCGCCGAACAACCGTTTTTCCGCTGTCCAACAAGGCGATCGTTTCACGCATACTTATTTGGGCAGCAAATGCGTATTCTCCCGCCTGCAATATCTTCCCACGTTCAGTTGTTCTGACGGCTAGGCGGAACAGGAACGCCGACTCGACGATTTTCTGTCGTTCCAGGATGTCCGCGATTTGGCGAACGCCGACACCGCGCGGGATTACCAATACCCGCTCGGTCAGCGAGGGGCCTGGGCGAACGATGACCGAATAAGCCCATCCCACGGCGCCGCCCAAGCCGACAACCAAAACAAGTAGAAAAAGAAGAAACCAGCGGATGGACCGGAGGAGTAACAACTACTCTGTCCGCGCGATCACCAATGAGGCATTTGTGCCGCCAAACCCAAAGGAGTTTGAAAGGGCGTAATTGACCCGGCGCTCTTGCGCCGTGTGCGGCACGAGGTTTATCCCGGCGCAGCTTTCCGATGGATTATCGAGATTTAAGGTCGGCGGAATAACACCATCCCGCATCGCCAGGATGCAGAAAACCGCCTCAACGGCGCCGGCCGCTCCCAATAAGTGGCCGATGGCAGATTTTGTCGACGACATCGCCAGGTCATCAACGGCTGCACCGAAAAGCCTTTTAACCGCGTTCAACTCGATCTCGTCCCCCAGGGGCGTCGAGGTCCCGTGTGCATTGATGTAGTCGACGTCTTCCGGTGAAATTTGAGCGCGTGCGAGCGCGGCCTTCATCGCGCGGTAACCGCCATCGCCATCGTCCGCGGGCGCGGTTATGTGATGGGCGTCGCCCGACATTCCATAGCCGACAATTTCGCCGTAAATCTTTGCGCCCCGCTTTTTCGCATGCTCCAGCTCTTCCAACACAACGATGCCGGCGCCTTCCCCCATCACGAAACCGTCCCGGTCGACATCCCACGGGCGCGACGCCTTTTCCGGTGTGTCGTTGAAGTGCGTGGATAATGCGCGGGCTTGCGCAAAGCCCGCGACACCCAACCGGCAAATCGCCGCCTCGGCACCACCGGCGATCATGACCTCCGCATCCTCAAACTGGATCAGCCGCGCCGCATCGCCGATGGCATGCACACCGGAGGCACAGGCTGTGGTAACCGCATGGTTCGGCCCCTTGAAACCGCGTTTGATGGCAACCTGGCCGGAAACCAAATTGATCAAGCTGGCCGGGATAAAGAAGGGACTTAACCGCCGGACGTTGCCGCTATTTACCTGAAGCGCGCTTTTTTCAATTTCCGGCAGACCGCCGATGCCGGAGCCGATTAAGACGCCGGTACGTTCCAAGTCTTCGGTGCTTTCAGGAAACCAGCCTGAATCTTCAATCGCGAGCTCGGCCGCGCCGACCCCATAAAGAATAAAGCGGTCCATCCGCCGCTGATCTTTGACGGACACAAAATCTTCGGCGTTGAAACCATGTTCGTCTTCTTCGCGGGAAGGAACCTGAGCGCCGATCCGTGCCGCCAGATCGGAAACGTCTATGTCGGTAATTGCGCCGACCCCGGACTGACCATCGATCAGACGCTTCCAAGTCGGCTCTGTATCTCCCGCGAGGGGAGTTACAAGCCCGATACCGGTAACGACAACACGTCTCATATTAGTCAACAGCACTTGGCTTCGGCGCGCACCGCCCTACGGCGGCCCAGAACGTCAAACGCTCCAACGCGCATTATGTGCGGCTCGTTAGTCCGCAGCTTGGGTCGATAAGAAGTCAACCGCGTCCTTGACCGTGAGGATTTTTTCCGCGGCATCGTCTGGAATTTCGCAACCGAATTCCTCTTCAAAGGCCATGACAAGTTCGACGGTGTCTAAGCTGTCAGCCCCCAAGTCGTCGATGAAGCTCGCGGTATCTGTCACCTTTTCGGTTTCCACCCCAAGATGCTCCACGATGATAGCTTTTACCCGATCCGAAACGTCGCTCATTCGTTTATTCCCCGACTTAAATCTGAGTTGAAATTGTATTTAGAAAATCTCGTTCGATCGGGTGACACAGCCAGCCTGAGCCCCCGTCGATTCGCGGTTTTGGTAACATACTTTGTATGCCTTGGCTAGCGATTGAAACATCAGAAAATTACTGGCTATGTTGCAGGGTCAAATCATCGCCATGCCGCCATTCACGTGCAAGGTCTGACCGGTCACATAGGACGCCTCCGCACTCGCCAAATAGACGACCGCCGCGGCAACGTCGCCGCTCTCACCGAGCGTCCCCGTGTGAATTGCCGCAAGCAGTCCTGCCTTTTGATCGTCGGACAGCGCCTCCGTCATCGGCGTCACAATGAAACCAGGCGCAACACAATTGACGGTAATTCCCCGGGACGCGACTTCCTGGGCGACCGCCTTTGACATGCCAATCATTCCGGCTTTCGACGCGGCGTAGTTTGCCTGCCCAGCATTACCGGTAACGCCAACCACGGACGTAATCCCGATAATACGCCCCCAACGTTGCTTCATCATCCCCCGCAAAGCCGCTCTGATGAGGCGGAACCCCGCGGTTAAGTTGACGTCGAGAACCGACTGCCAATCTTCGTCCTTGAGCCGCATGGCCAAGTTGTCCCGCGTCAGGCCTGCGTTATTCACGAGGATGTCGAGCCCGCCCATCGCCTCTTCGGCCTCACCAACCAAACCGGCAACGGCATCCGCATCGGAGAGGTTACAGGGCAGGACGTGGGCCCGTTCGCCCAATTCATCGGCGAGTTCCTGGAGCGCCTCAGCGCGGGTGCCGGATAGTCCAACGGTCGCACCTTGCCGATGAAGGGCGCGGGCAATTTCACCGCCTATGCCGCCCGATGCGCCGGTTACGAGGGCGCGCTTCTCCGATAAATCAAACATGCCAATTGGTCCTTGGTGAGAATTGTTTGTAAGCCGGAACAATCATCGCCGAAAAATCTTAATCCGCCTTCAAATAGGCTTCGATATCTTCCGGTGATTGAAGAGCCGTCCCAGAAAGTTCGCGGTCGATTCGACGGGTCATGCCGGTCAGCACATTCCCCGCCCCCAGTTCAACGATGGTATCGACCCCATTATCGCGCATATAGCCGATGGATTCCCGCCACCGAACCCGGGCGGTCACCTGTTCCACGAGCAATCGGCGCAGGGCATCAGGGTCCGTCTCTGCCGCCGCGGTCACATTCGGCACGATTGCAAATGACGGGGCGACCATATTGGCGCTTTCCAATTCACGCGCCATGACCTCTGCGGCCGGGGCCATCATGGGACAATGGAACGGTGCACTTACCGGCAACGAAATAGCCCTTTTCGCCCCCTTTTCCTTGGCCAGTTCTCCAACCCGATTAACCACGGCCGTGGCGCCGCTGATCACGATCTGTCCAGGGGCGTTGTCATTGGCAACCGCGCAAATATCGCCCTTACCCAGAGCCGACAACACTTTCTCAAGGGCATCCATTTCGATGCCAATCAGAGCCGCCATGGCCCCTTCGCCGACGGGGACTGCTTGCTGCATGGCCTTACCTCGGGCTTTAAGCAGACGTGCGGCCGTTGCGAATTCGAAGGTTCCGGCGGCGGTGAGCGCCGAGTACTCACCCAATGAATGCCCCGCCGCGTACGCCGCCGTGTCTGCAAGCTTTTGCCCGCCATCAATCTCGAGCACCCGCGCGACGGCGACGCTCACCGCCATTAAGGCCGGCTGCGCATTTTCGGTCAGGGTCAATTCTTCTTCGGGCCCCTCGAACATCAGGGTGGAGAGCTTCTGGTTCAACGAGTCATCCATCTCCTGAAAGAGATGGCGGGCCGTCTGGAAGGCACCCGCTAATTCCCGCCCCATTCCGACCGCTTGCGATCCTTGTCCTGGAAATACGAACGCCTTGGACATACAGGCCCTCCTCAGCAAATTTTGACCGGTAGAAGAAGAGGAAAGTGATACCGCGTCGGCAGCCGCTGTCAAGCGCTCCGCCCGCTTTGCCCCTGACCGTCGGGAAGAAGTTCGCTTGCACGCGATATTTGGATGTGTATAGTGCGCGCCCTACGCCTCCTTGCCAGGCAAGTGTCTGGCTATACTCGTAAATCCGGATCATGGGATTCGGCTGAGTTGAGACAATCCGAAGGGAGATTGAATGTCTTACTACGAGCACGTCTTTATTGTGCGTCAAGATGTTTCGGCCCAGCAGGTCGAAGCGCTCACGGAAACCTTTAGCGGGGTTATCACAGAGCTTGGCGGCACAGTTGAAAAAACCGAAAGTTGGGGCCTCAAGAGCCTCGCCTACCGGATCAAGAAGAACCGGAAAGGTCATTACGTCCTTCTTAATCTCGATGCGCCCTCGGACGCTATCAAGGAAATGGAACGCCAGATGCGATTCCATGAGGATATTCTTCGGTATATTACCATTAAAGTTGATGAGTTGGATCCCAACCCCTCGATCCAGATGCAAGGGCGATCTCGCGATGACCGGCCTGCCCGTGACGAAGACCGCACTCCCGTTGCGGCCCCCGTTGCCGCAGTGACAGCCGATGCGGAGAAGCCCGCAGCCGAAGCTGCCGTTGAACCGGAAGCGGCGGATACCGATAAAGCCGAACCAAAAGAAGAGGTGGAATCATGAGCGATCGTGCACCCCGATCTGATGACGACGACCGAGGACAACGTGGCGGCGGTGGTGGCGGCGGCCGAAGGCCTTTCTTCCGGCGGCGCAAGACCTGCCCCTTCACCGGCGCGAATGCACCGAAGATCGATTACAAGGACACCAAGCTGCTGGGACGGTATATTTCCGAGCGCGGCAAAATCGTGCCGAGTCGCATAACGGCCGTATCCGCAAAAAAACACCGGGAATTGGCGCGGGCAATCAAGCGGGCTCGTTTTCTGGCGTTACTGCCCTATTTGGAGCAGTAATTCCGGGCCCGACGTCCTGTCTAAACAGGACGAGGCGGGACCAGTATGAATAGACAGGTGTTAATCTCCGCGGCTGGCGGTCTTATAAGTGCGGTTCTTGCCGTCTGCTTTTTGGTGGGCGGCGGCGGTTCGGTCATTTTCGTCTATCTATCCCTCCTCCCAATTCTATTGGTCGGGCTTAGTCTCGGTTATCGGGCCGGAACAATCGCCCTGATTGCCGGAGTGGCCGGAACAACCGCCCTCGCCGGGGTGCTCCAAGGAACCCTTTACGCCGCGATCATTGCGGTACCGGGGTGGATCGTCATTCGATATAGTTTGATGAACCGCTCCTTACCCAACGGCGACGTGGAATGGTTCCCTGTTTCGGGTGTTTTAGCCCGGCTAACGGCCATCGCGGCGGGCTATCTAAGTTTACTCGCCCTCGCGCACTTCGACGCAGAGGGAGGATTTTCCGGAGCGACCGCCGGATACCTCGAAGCGGTTTTATCGCAACGACAAGGATTAAATAGAGAAGACATAATTCAGCAACTAATCCCCCTTGCTCCGGCCTCATTAGGGACGTCGTGGCTGGTGATGGTGATTGTTAATGCGACCTTGGCCCAGGGCATTTTGGTTCGAATGGATCGAAACCTGCGCCCAAGCCCGCGTTATTCCAGCATGGTCCTTCCAGACTGGCTGAATTGGGCAATCGTCGGGGCTGCAATTCTCGCCTTGGCGGGGGGTGGCGAGGTAGAGTATGTTGCGCGGAATTTGGTGGTGATTTTTGCGACGCCGTTCTTTCTTGTCGGCCTTGGAATCGTTCACCTCTTCGTCCGGCGACTTTCTGTACCCGGCATGGCGCTGACGTTATTTTACATATTTCTCCTTTTCGGATGGCCGATTATCGCGGTCGCCGGATTGGGGTTTGTTGAACAATGGACCGGCCTCCGGCAGCGATTTGGCGGACCGGCCCAAAACACCGAGGAAGATATATAATGGAAGTCATACTCCTGGAACGCATCGAGAAGCTTGGTCAGATGGGTGACATCGTCACCGTAAAACCCGGCTATGCCCGCAACTATTTGCTGCCACAGCGAAAAGCGGTCACGGCGACCGATGAGCATAAAGAGCATTTTGAAACCCGGAAGGCCCAGCTCGTCGCTGACAACCTGGATCAAAAGAAAGAGGCGGAAGCCGTCGCCGAAAAAATGGAAGGGACCATGGTCGCCCTCATTCGGCAGGCCGGCGAAGCAGGCCAGCTTTATGGATCCGTTAATTCCCGCGACGTGGCGATGTCGCTGACCGAGGCCGGGTTCACCGTTGCACGGCAACAAGTCAGCCTCCATGAACCCATCAAGGCTTTAGGTCTTCGCACCGTC
>JAQCKY010000137.1 GCA_027592155.1 Pseudomonadota bacterium | reverse complement strand
CCCCGACATTCAGGATGGTTTTGACAGAGCCTGCAGATTCAAGTGCCGTTGCGATCACCGCCGCGATCCGGCGGTCCGGTTTCCGGAGGTCGGAATAATTGACCCCGATCCTATCGTAGGAGGTGCTCATATACCGCCGTAACATACGGCGGCGGGTTTGTCATGAGATGGCTGCTGTTCCCCAAAAAAAGACCTTATGACGTAAAAACGGACTCTCCGGGCTTGGCGTCGAACGCTCCATTTTGAACCGTATCTGCGCTGGAATTGGATTATCGGGATGTTCGGTTTCGGTCGATTGCTGTCGGTAAGGTCATGATGACGAGGGCGACGCCGCACGGGAGGGAGGGGGGAGGACCGTGCGGCGCCGGGGTAATCCCGCGTAGGGCCTAGCGGGAATTCAGAATGTGTTTGTAGAACTGGCTGAACACCATCCCTTCCGGGTTCCCCATGTGACAGCCGGCGCACGCCTCAATTGGCGCCGCCGACGCCGTTTTGGCGTAGGGCCGCGCATGGTGACCAAAATTAAAAAAGCCCCATCCGTTGGAGTCCTTGAAGCGTTGACTGTCCTTGACCGAGATATCGATCCCGTTCAAAGCCCCAGGAAAGAAGCCGCGACCGGAGGCCTCTTCCCGTGAGCCGTCCGCATTGGTTCCCGGAATCGTCAACTGCAGTTCCTTGAGCATAATCGTGCCATCCGGCCACTGCCCGGTTTCCCGGAAAATCTTCAGGGGCTCCCGCCGGACGTAGACGTTGTGATATTCCGGGAATCCCGCTTTACCGTCGTTTAGCGCATTCGGGGTAAGCGGCGAGCCAAGAAACACCCATTCATGGAAGCCCTCGGGCAGTATCAACTTGCCGTCCGCTGTCCATTGCGGGCCCCAATCTGGAACCGATTGGGCGTTTACGGTCATTTTTGAAGCCGCGCCCACGCCAACAGCGGTGATGACCGCCGCGCCGACGAGGCCTGCCGCTAAAAGCTTTGAAAATTTCATCTCATCTCTCCTTGGAGCTGACAGCGAAGCGCTGTCAGGTGGATAGTTAATGATCACAATAACGATACAGACTTGTATCTATTAGATAAAAGTATACAGATCTGTTTCGTTTGTCAATTATATTTTTGATATATTTTTGACCTTGATTTTTTATAATTAATTCAATATATTGTATGTTAAGCAACTCTCGATCATGCTTAATAGGATCAAAATTTTTGCGATAAAGACACATACCTGTCTGTTTTAATGGATCAAGATGAAACGTAGCGAAAAACGCGAACACCTGATTGACGTGGCGGCCTCTTTGTTCAACAGGCTGGGTTACCACGCGGCCGGAATCGATTTGGTCATTGCTGAAGCCGGCATCGCGAAAACCACGCTCTACCGGCATTTCAAATCCAAGGAAGATCTGATCGTCGCCGTGTTGAAACGCGTGGATACGCAGTTCCGCGACAAAATGCGGACTACCGTCGAGGCGTCAGGCAAGCCCAAGGGGGAAAATCTTCTGGCGACGTTTGAATTTCTCGAAGCCTGGTTTAAAGAAAAGAACTTCCATGGCTGCCCGTTCATAAGTGCGGCCGGAGAGTTTGGCGATCAGCCAAGTATGGTGTTTCAGGAGGCTGCCATGCACAAGCGCCTGATCATCGCCTATTTCGAGGAACTCGCGCGCGCCGACGGGCTGCGAGATCCACAGAGATTGGCGGAGGAGATCAACCTCCTCCATGAGGGTGCCACCGCGGTCGCCCACATCACGGGCGATCCGGCCGCAGCGGCGAAGGCAAAGGCCGTAGCGGAAAGATTAATCCGGCAAGCGCGGAGCAAGTAGATACGTCGCCAAAGATCTGTTTGACGACCCTCGATCTCTTTCCTTCCAAGATAAGCCGTGACGTGATCTGTTTTTTTGATCAGGATTTCATGAATTGGTATTGAATGCGGCGGTACCGATCAACGCCGTCATGAAACGGCTGGTTTCTGAATCCGCCGCTAGCCGATGCAAATAATCGTTGTGTGAACGCGAACCTCGCACGATGTATGGAATATTGAGTCAACGGTTTACGTTACGATGCATGATTCGCTGGCCATCCATGATGCCTATCTGCGCGGGGATCTTGAGACGCTGAAGTCCTTGCTGGGCGATCCGCCTGATTTCCCCAACTGCCAGGGCCCGCGGGGGACGGGCGAAATCATCCTGGAATATGCGATTTACCACAGCCCGCTCTCGTTCATTCGAGAGCTGCTCGAGGCGGGGGCAGATCCGAACTACGGCGATCACGGCGGGTTTCCGTCTTTGATCGCAACGCTCAGCTGTCCGGACCGGCCGGATCGGCACGAGATCCTCGAACTGCTTCTGTCGTTCGGCGCCGATATCCAACAGCACGGCCACAACGATTATACGCCGCTGCACTATGCCGCCGCCGAAGAAGACATCCGGGCCATGGAATTGCTGCTCGCCCACGGCGCCGACCTGGACGCCCGCACGCGGATCGACGATTACGCGACGCCTTTGGAAGAAATGGAAATCCTGGGCCGGGAACGGGCCGCGGCGTTTCTCCGGAAAGCGGTGGGGAAAAAGGGCTGAGCTAACCTTCGGCTTGGGCGATGTAAGCGGCGAGATCGTGCAGCTTTGCCTGCGCCGCCAAATCGCCCGCCGTCCGTTGGAAAAAACCGGGGGCGCCGCGACCGCGTATCTGCGTGTCCGCACCGGCATCGACGAGTTGTTTCGCGATCTCCGTATGGCGATTTAAGACGGCGAGCATGAGAGCGCTGAGATTGTATTTCGCCGCCACGTTCATATCGGCGCCGTTTTCCAATAGAACGTGGACAACGCCCTCATGCCCCTGCACGGCAGCCAGCATGAGCGCCGTTTGTCCCTAGCGGTCCAGGTCATTGACGCCAAGACCCTCCGCGAGAAGCCGCAGAATGGCCTCGCCATCGCCCTCCATCGCTGCTTTTCGCCAGTCTTCATGCATTCGTTAGTCCGTCCAACAACCTCATGAACATCGGACATACACCATGATACGGGACGGTAAGCTCAAAGTAAGCAGGTAAGCGCCGACGGGGTTCCTCAAACACAAAGATTTGAGGTTTGGCCACGCGCTAGATCGCGGATTACATGCTTCGCCAGCTTCGTTCACCCCTCTCGATCTCTTTCCTTCCAAGATAAGCCGTGACGTGATCTGTTTTTTTGATCAAGATTTCATGAATCGGCATCGGATGCGGCTGGGATGCTTCGATATCTTCTGACCGATAAAATTATCTGGGGACGAGGTCGTTATGAGTGAGTTCAAATTTTCAGTGATCCTTTGGGGATTACGGCAGCTTTTGCGCATTACCGCTTGGCGTTATCCGGAATTTCGTGAGCGCCTGAAAGAACAGAGCTTCACGGCCAACATCAAAACCAAGGACGGCAAGACCGGACGCTCGTTCACGTTCAAGAACGGCCAGCTTTCGTCAAAAGGCGGTGTCGCCGCGGTGGCGGACGTCGAGCTGATCTTCAAGAACGCCGCGATCGGCGCTGATCTATTGATGCCGCCGATCAATCAGCTCGACCAGATCAACGCACTCAAAGACTTCAACCTTTCCATGGAAGGGCCCGATGAGCTGACCTCCTGGTTCGCGCAGACGATCATGCTGACGCAGACCATCGGCTGGAAATACGGCGTCGATATGGGCGGCGGTGTGACGCGCTACACCAATATGACCAACGGCGGGCCGGTCTTTTTGTATGTCAAAGACAACAAGCTGATCCGGATGACGCCGATCTCTTTCGATGAGACCGATCCGGAACCCTGGACCATCGAGGCGCGGGGCAAGAAATTCACGCCGCCCCGTAAAACCTCGCTCGCCCCCCACGGCATGAACTGGAAATCCATGCTCTATTCGCCGGACCGGCTGTTAAAGCCGATGAAACGGGTCGATTTCGATCCCAATGGCGAGCGCAATCCGCAGAACCGGGGCATTTCCGGCTATGAGCCGATCAGCTGGGACGAAGCGCTCGACCTGGTCGCCGATGAGATCAAGCGCGCCAAGCGGGTGCACGGGCCCGGCGCCATCGCCAACAGTCACGGCTCCCACCATACCTGGGGCAATATCGGGTACTACCTCAGCGCCAATTTCCGTTTCATCAACGCGGTCGGCATGACGCGGGTGCATCATAACCCCGACAGCTGGGAAGGCTGGTACTGGGGTGCTGTCCATCATTGGGGCCAAAGCCTGCGGGTCGGCCAGTGCGAGACCTACGGCGGCGTCGAAGACCTGCTCAAAGAAGCCGAAATGGTGGTGTTCTGGTCCTCGAACCCGGAAGGGACCAGCGGCGCCTACGGCGCGCTGGAAGGGACCATTCGCCGTAAATGGCTGAAAGAAACCGATATCGAGCTGGTTCATATCGATCCCTTTTATAACGACACCGCGCAGTTGCTGGGCGGCAAATGGATCGCGCCCAAGCCGACCACGGATACCGCGATGGCGCTGGCCATCGCCCATGTCTGGATGACCGAGGGGCTGTACGACAAGGACTTCGTCGAAAAACGCACGATCGGCTTCGATATTTGGCGCGCCTATGTGATGGGCGAGGATGATGGCATCGCCAAGACCCCCGAATGGCAGGAAGCCGAGACCGGCGTGCCGGCCCGGACGGTGCGCGCACTGGCCCGGAAATGGGGCACCAAAAAAACCTATCTCGGCGCCGGCGGCTGGGGCAACGGCCATGGCGGCGCCTGCCGCAACGCCACCGGCATTCAATGGGCCCGCGTCATGGTCTGCCTGATCGCCATGCAGGGGCTGGGGCGCCCCGGGGTCAATATGGGCAACCTGCAATGGGGAACCCCGGTCGATCATAATTTCTATTTCCCGGGTTATGCCGAAGGCGGCATGTCGGGCGATCTGCACCACACGGCGATGGCGGTGGAGCTTTATCAGCGCATGCCGCAACTGCCGAGCATGAACACCGTCACTCAACAGATTCCCAGATTGCAACTGCCCGAAGCCATTCTTGACGGCAAAGCGGAAGGCTATATCTGGGACGGCGCCTCCATCGAGGCTCAGTTCAGCAAGATCAGCTATCCCAAGGCCGGGTATTCCAAGGTTAAGATGCTCTACAAATATGGCGGCTCCATATTCGGGACCATGAGCGATACCAACCGCCATGTGGAGATGTATCAATCGGACGAGCTCGAATTCGTCGTCAACCAGTCGATCTGGTTCGAAGGCGAGGCCAAGTTTGCCGACGTGATCCTGCCCGCCTGCACCAATTTCGAACGCCACGACATCAGCGAATGGGCCGCCCTCGGCGGGTACGCCCATCACGGCCAGACCCAGCTCAACCACCGGGTTGTCGTGTTCCAGCACAAGGCGATTGAACCGATGGGCGAGTCGAAAGCCGATTACGACATCTTTGTCGAGATCAGCAAACGGCTGGGGCTTGCAGCTTATTTCTCGGAGGGCATGACCGAACTGGATTGGGCGAAACGGGAATTCGAAGCGTCAGATATGCCGAAGATCATCAGCTGGAAAGACTTCATCAAAAAGGGGTACGTCGTGCTTCCGGCGGAGAAAGAAGAGCTCCGCCCGCCGGTGTCCTGGCGGTGGTTCTATGAAGGCCGCAAAAAAGACGTGCCGGAACCGATGCCTCTGCCCGCCGACTACACGGAAGAGTACCTCAAAGGTCTGCAGACCCAGTCGGGCAAGATCGAGTTCGAATGCGAAAGCCTGAAACGCTTCGACGCGGAAGACCTGGAGCGGCCGCCGATTGTGAAATATAACCCCGCCCATGAGGGGCCGAGCAATCCGGAGATGTATGGTAAATTTCCGCTGCAGATGCTCACCCCCCATCCCCGGTTCAGCTTCCATACCCAAGGGGACGGCAAGGATTCATTCCTCAATGAAATCGAGGATCACCGGGTCCTCATCGACGGCTATCGTTATTGGACGATCCGCATCAACGAAGACGACGCGACGGAACGCGGGATCAAACATCATGATCTGGTGAAACTTTATAACGACCGGGGTGCGGTGCTCTGCGCCGCCCATGTCACGCAACGGCTGCCCCGGGGCGTGATCCACGGGTATGAATCCTGCGCGACCTACGATCCGATCGGTGAGCCCGGCAATTCGGTTGACCGCGGGGGCTGCCTCAATCAACTGACGCCGAAGAAATCCCAGCTCAAGCAAGGCCACTCGATGGGATCGAGCACCGCATTGGTCGAGGTTGTGTTGTGGGATGGATCGGGCGAGATTTCGCGGACCCTGCCCACCGAAGAACATGCGATCATGCCGGCCCCGCTGCCGGTTGCCGCGGAATAAGAAGAGAGATAGGAAAAAGATCATGACCGCAAAATGGAATGTCATCATCGATGTGGCGAATTGCACCAACTGCAATTTGTGCACCCTCTCCTGCCAGGACGAATATGTCGGCAACACCTTCCCCGGCTATTCCGAGGAAATGCCCAAACACGGCCATCATTGGATCGAAATCCGCCGCAAAGAGCGCGGCCAGGTACCGATGATCG
>JAQCKY010000136.1 GCA_027592155.1 Pseudomonadota bacterium | reverse complement strand
ACCGGACTGCGTCTTTGTCCCCCGACGTCAACGATCCCGGATACCGCAATGTTACCTTTGACCAGCTGGTAGAGACGTATCGTGAGTCGGCGGAGGGGTTGGTCGATGGCGGGGTCGATATTCTGCTCGTCGAAACTGTCTTCGATACTTTGAACGCCAAAGCGGTAATTTTTGCCATTCAGTCCCTCTTCGACGATCGTGGCCAAAAGCTGCCGATGATAATTTCCGGCACCATTACCGACGCATCCGGCCGGACATTATCGGGTCAGACGCCGGAAGCGTTCTGGGTGTCTATCTCCCATATGAAGCCCCTTATGGCCGGTCTGAACTGCGCCTTGGGCGCCAAGGAGTTGCGCCCTCATATCCAGAGCTTTGCCCAGGTGAGCGAAGCCTTTGTCAGCCTCTATCCCAATGCCGGTCTGCCGAATGAATTCGGCGGTTATGACGACACGCCTGCTTCGATGGCGTCGCAAATTCGGGAGTTCTCTCAAAGCGGTTTCGTGAATGTCGCCGGTGGGTGCTGTGGGACGACGCCGGAACATATCCGGGCAATCGCGACGGCCGTTGCGGATGTTCCGCCTCGAATTCCGCCGGAGAATTGGACGGCGTGTCGGTTGAGCGGGCTCGAGCCGTTGCGACTGGATGACGTGACAGGGTTCGTCAATATCGGCGAGCGGACAAACGTTGCCGGGTCGGCCCGTTTCAAGAAGCTCATCGTCGCCGGGGATTACAATGCCGCCCTAGAAGTCGCACGCCAGCAAGTCGCCAACGGCGCTCAAGTCATCGATATCAATATGGATGAGGCGATGCTGGATTCCGAAGCGGCGATGGAACGTTTTCTCAAACTGATTGCCGCTGAACCCGATATCTGCCGGGTCCCGATCATGATCGATTCGTCCCGTTGGTCGGTCCTCGAGGCCGGGCTCAAATGTATTCAAGGCAAAGGGATCGTCAATTCCATCAGTCTCAAGGAGGGTGAGGAGGCCTTCGTTCGCCAAGCCGAGCTCGTTCTTCGTTACGGTGCGGCGGCCGTGGTCATGGCCTTTGATGACCTTGGCCAGGCGGATAATTTCGATCGCATGGTGGAGATATGCGCCCGGTCTTACGACATTTTGGTAAACCGGGTCGGCTTCGCGCCCAACAATATTATCTTCGATGCCAATATTTTCCCTGTTGCGACAGGAATTGCCGAACATGCCAATTTCTCCGCCGATTTCATCCGGGCGATTGCCCATATCAAGGAACATCTCCCCGGCGCTTTGACCAGCGGCGGTGTCAGCAACATGTCCTTTTCGTTCCGCGGTAATGACGCGATGCGGGAGTCGATGCATACGGTTTTTCTGTATCACGCCATACGGGCCGGGCTCGATATGGGGATCGTCAATGCGGGACAACTCGCCGTGTATTCCGATCTGACGGATGATCTGCGCGACCGTATCGAAGACGTCATTTTCAATCGCCGCGAGGATAGTACGGAGCGGCTGCTCGAGGTTGCCGACCAGGCGGAAGGCGGTTTGCAGAAGGACAAAAACGACTTGTCCTGGCGGGAGGGTACCGTCGGCGAACGTATGACCCATGCCTTGGTTCAGGGGATTACCGACTATATCGTCGCCGACACCGAAGAGGCGCGCCAAAATTCGGAACGCCCCTTGGACGTCATCGAAGGGCCCTTGATGGACGGCATGAATGTGGTTGGTGATCTGTTCGGTTCCGGCCAGATGTTTTTGCCTCAGGTGGTGAATAGCGCCCGTGTGATGAAGCAGGCTGTTGCTCATCTCACGCCGTTCATCGAAAAGGAAAAAGAGGCCAGCGGCGATACTCGGGCAAAGGGAAAAATTCTGCTCGCCACCGTAAAAGGCGACGTCCATGACATCGGAAAGAACATCGTCGGCGTCGTCCTGCAGTGTAACAATTACGAAATTGTCGATCTTGGCGTGATGGTGCCCTACGCCGATATTTTGGCCGCTGCCAAGAAGGAGAATGTCGACATGATTGGGCTAAGCGGCCTGATCACGCCCTCTCTCGAGGAAATGGTGTCGGTCGCCGATGAGCTCACGCGGGATGGGTTTGACCGGCCGTTGCTGATCGGTGGCGCGACCACGTCGCGGGCGCACACCGCCGTCAAAATCGCACCGGCCTATCACGGTCCGACGATCTATGTCACCGACGCGTCGCGCGCGGTTGGCGTGGTCGGCAGCCTGCTGAGCGACGACCAAAAGGACGGTTATATCAAGGATATCGCCGGCGAATACGGCACCATTCGAGAAGAGCATGAGGGCCGGCAAAATGACAATCGCCTGCTGAGCATTGCTGAGGCAAGAGATCGCCGGCCGCGGATTGATTGGGACGACCATCGACCGGAAAAGCCCACCTTCATGGGGCTGAAAACCTTCGAGGAATATGATCTCCGGGAGATTGCCAACCGGATCGATTGGACGCCTTTTTTCCGGACATGGGAGCTTGCCGGCAATTATCCTAAAATTCTAGAGGACGAGGTTGTTGGAAAGGCCGCGCGGGCTTTGTTCGACGATGCACAGGATATGCTGCAGCAAATTATCAAAGAGAACTGGCTGTCAGCCCGAGGGGTTGTCGGCTTTTTTCCGGCAAATTCCGTCGGCGACGATGTGGAGGTTTACCGGGACGAGTCCCGCGGGTCCGTGCGTACGACGGTCCATTTTCTGCGCCAGCAGATGGACAAATCAACCGGACGTTACAACTCTTGTCTCGCCGACTATATCGCGCCGAAAGAGACGGGAATTGCAGATTTTGTCGGCGGTTTCGCGGTGACGGCGGGAATTGGGATAGAGGAGCATCTCGAACGGTTCAAAGCCGCCAATGACGATTATAACAGTATTCTGTTGAAGGCGCTCGCCGACCGGCTTGCCGAGGCCTTCGCGGAACGGATGCATGAACGGGTGCGCCGTGAATTTTGGGCCTATGCCCGTGACGAGCACCTGGATAACCAAGAGCTCATCAAGGAGCGGTATCGCGGCATACGGCCGGCTCCCGGCTATCCCGCTTGTCCCGACCATACGGAAAAACCGGATTTGTTTGCGCTGTTGGATGCCGAGAAGAATGCATCAATTAGTCTGACCGAAAGCAACGCAATGCTCCCGGCATCCTCCGTCAGCGGCTATTATTTTGCCCATCCCACGGCCCGTTATTTTGGGGTCGGCAGGATCGGCAAGGATCAGGTGGAGGACTACGCGGCGCGGAAGGGTAGCGATCTGGAGACCGCCGAACGGTACCTGGCGCCCAATCTAAACTACGCCCGATGAAACTCGCGGACCCGTGAGTTGATGTCGCGCCGGGACATGTGAAGATGCCGCCCGTACCGAAGAGGATCGATTGTTATGAAATTGGAAGATTTGCGGGCGCTCCAGGCACCGTTGAAGTCTGCGTACAAGGCGACACCGGAGGTCGCACAGCTCGTATTGAGCGCCGAAGGCATTCTGGATCCCGAGGGGCTGATATGTTCGGTCGATGCGGGGTTCGGTATCGCCAACGCCGGTCTACATCCGGCAACGGGGGGCGACGGTACGGCAGCATGCTCAGGCGATATGCTGCTTCAGTCCCTTGTCGCCTGTGCGGGGGTGACATTGGTATCGGTCGCGACGGCCATGGAAATTGACCTCCGTGGTGGGTCTGTCAGGGTAGAAGGCGATTTGGATTTTCGGGGGACACTCGGTGTTGCGAGGGATGCCCCGGTCGGTTTTAGCGATATCCGCCTGCACTTTAACGTCGATACCGATGCCGCGTCCGAGAAAGTCGATAAGTTGATTGAATTAACCGAGCGGTTTTGCGTTGTCTATCAGACCTTAAAAAATCCACCGCAGTTCACGGTTAGCCACGGAATAGAATAGGGCGGTTTGTCAGGCGTCGGTAAGCCGGCGAGCCCAGCGGACGGCGCCTTCGAAATCCTCCGAAATCGCGGCAGATTTGGCGAGCGCTGCCCCTGCGACCATGAAGTTGTCGACGAGATCGAAATTCTCGACCGCGAGACCATCCGGTGTGCAGAGGCGTCCGTTAAATTCTTGCAGCGGTTGCTCGATGACATCATGCAAGCGCGCAACTCGCGCGGCGTAATGCTGCTGATCGCTGCTGTAAGCGACGACCGGCCGGTCTAGCGCGGCCATGTAACCCATTTCGAACGCCGCGCCGACATCCATGCTGGGGCCGCGAAACGGGTTCATATTGGCGATGAGGGCATCGCAGCTTTTGAGTAATTCGATGACCGCCGCGTGATTAGCAAGACCAGCCGCCGGGCGGTTTGGAGAGTTGAACTGCAAATCGGTGTCCGTGGCGGAGACGCATTCCAGCCCGTATTTTTCACAGATCAATTTTTTGTTTTGGATAAGAACTTCTGCCTGAGGGTGGCAGAAATCGGGTCCGGCGAGGTAGACGCGCGGCGGATCGTTGGTCATGCGAAAAGATCCTCGGCATATTGTATCACGGTTGTATCGATTATTTCGTTCTCATCCAGGCGATACAATCCTCAAGACATGCTGCCATTTCGGACGCGGACCGGTTGCCGGGTTGGCCGTGGCCGGGCAGGACCCATTCGAAGCGGAATTCGGCTAAGCGTTCCATGGATGCGGTTTGGGCCGACCAGTCGAACCAACAAACATTCCGAAACGCACGCAAGGTTTTAGAATTTTCACTCCATGCCAAATGATCTCCGGTAAAAAGAAATTTGTCTGCGTAACGAAGGCAGGTTGAGCCTCGGGTATGGCCTGGAACCGGGATGATCGTCAGCCCCTCGTCCAAGATTACCGGCTGGTCTCCCCGAATTATCATTTCGGCGTCTTCGAGGCCGCGGACCAAATCATCTTCGTGAATGATACGATCACATCCGTAGCGGTCGCGAAATTTTTGGTGTTCGGCGATATCGTCTTTATGGGTCAGATACATCCAACGGATGCCGCCCATGGCATCAATTTTATTTAATAGGTGGCCGGCGAAACGGGGTGAATCGATGAGGACATTTCCCTCGGGGCGCTGAATGAAATAGCTGGCCGCACCGAAACTGGCGGCCGCATGAAAGCCACAGGCATAGACATTGTCTTCAAGGTGTTCCGGAAACGAGTTTTTCGCTGCCCAAATATCATGTTTTCTGTCGGTGCCGATGGCTCCAACCGGACAGGCGATCAACGCCATCAATGCACGATGCTGATCGGGCCCGTTCGGGGGCTGCTGATGCACATACGAGGTGGTCGTGGCCTGTGCAAAACTATTTGGGGCAACCCACTGGCAGGTTTCGCAGTCGATGCAGGTGGAATCGACATAGAAATCCCCGCTGGTGTTCTCCGGTAGCCGCTTCAGTTTATTCGCCAAATTCCTGCCTCCGGTCAAATCCTCCGGCCTTAGACCCCCATGGGCCTCTACTAATATAGCGCCTAACCATTGCTCATTATCAAAAGACTAGGGAATTCACGAGAAAAGTTGATATTTTCCCTGGTCATCACAATTTAAAGGAAATGCGCGCTGGTGCCTATGCGCGGGCTACGGGGTGGCAGATGCAATAACAAACTGGGGCTGGCCGAAGGCCGGAGGGAATGTTGGATAACGGTAAAGATGCGAAGGTAGCGGCAATGCTCGCGCAATCTGCGGTCGCCAAGATGGTCGACCTTGGAATCGCGCCAACGCCAAATAATTATACCGTCTGGTACACCTATTTTGCGGACTCCTTCCCTGACCTAAAGTCAGCTGTGAACGCAATCATCGCCGACACAGATGCCATGACGGCTCAGCAGTGTGAAGAACTATTTGAACGGTTCTTTACCTTCGACCAAGAAGGGACGGCGCTGTACAACACGACGAACCGAATGGAACAGGCCCTCACTAAGGCCGTGGAATATCTCGGTGACGCCGGAGCGGATGCTGCCGTTCTGGGCACTGTCCTTGAAGGCGCCAGCGGCGAACTTTCCCGTCATCCGGCGGACGCAAATTTGCAGGTTATTATCGACGGGGTTCTGACGGCAACGCGGGAGATGGAAGAGCATACCCGTGAGTTGGAGCGTAAGCTGGCTGATTCAGGTGCTGAAGTATCTCAATTGCGGTTGGAGGTTGAAGCAACCCGCCGCGAAGCCTCCACCGATTCGCTAACGGGCATTGCGAACCGCAAAATGTTTGATATGCGGCTTCGACAGGACGCGACCAGCGCCGTTGAAAACGGGACTTCGCTTTGTTTGCTCATGGTCGACATTGATCATTTCAAGAAATTCAACGATTCCCATGGCCATCAAACCGGCGATCAGGTGTTGAAACTCCTGGCAAATACCTTGACCGAAAGCATCAAGGGACAAGATACAGCCGCACGGTATGGCGGTGAAGAATTCTGTGTCATCTTACCGAACACGGAAATCGAGCCGGCAGCACATCTCGCGAATGAAATTCGCAATCGACTGGCGAGCAAGAACATCGTCAACCGGCGCACGGGGGAGCAACTCGGCACGATCACGCTTTCCATCGGCGTTTCTAAATTGGTCCCGGGGGAAATGGTTCCCAACCTGATCACGA
>JAQCKY010000135.1 GCA_027592155.1 Pseudomonadota bacterium | reverse complement strand
CCGTGGTTGGCTGGAGATTCTGTTCTGCTACCCCGGATTTCAGGCCATCAGCCTGCATCGGCTCAGCCACCGTCTCTGGCGCAGCCCACTGCCGTTGAAACTGGCGGCCCGCTGCCTCAGCCAGATCGGCAGGGCGTTCACTGGCATTGAGATCCACCCCGGCGCCAGGATTGGCCACAGCGTGTTCATCGACCACGGCATGGGCGTGGTGATCGGCGAAACCGCCGAGATCGGCGACGACGTGACGCTTTATCAAGGTGTGACCCTTGGCGGCACGTCTTTGCAGGCTGGAAAGCGGCATCCGACGTTGGAAGATAACGTCATCGTCGGTTCGGGAGCACAGGTTTTGGGCCCGATCACGGTACGGGAATGCGCCCGGATCGGGGCCAACGCGGTGGTTCTGAAGGACGTGCCCAGCGGCGCGACCATGGTCGGTATCCCAGCGCGCATCGTCATGAGCAAGGGCAACGACAAGGCGGACGATTTCCAAGCTTACGGAACGCCGACCGAGGACCTTCCCGATCCCGTGGCCCGCAGCTTCGACAGTATGCGGGCTCAAATGTCGACACTGGCGGAGCGGATTGAGGAGCTGGAGCAGGAACTCTCGGACCTCAAAGGTGGAACGCCTCGTGAGTCCGGTGATGGCGAGAATGACATAAAAGGATCGCGGACAGAGGCTGGATCGCCGTAATCCACGTTTCGAAAAAATGCGTATGAACAAGTATGAGTGCGGGATTGCCGTGGTGGGCGCTCCCGGAATTTTAAGGAGATAACGCGTGAAACTCAGCACAAAGGGACGCTACGCGGTAATGGCAATGGTCGACCTGGCGCGTCAAAGCCGGGAAGGACCGGTCACGCTGGCGGACATCGCCGAACGGCAGGACATTTCCCTTTCCTATCTCGAGCAGTTGTTCGGAAAGCTGAAAAAGGGCGCGCAGGTTAAGAGCGTGCGAGGGCCTGGCGGCGGATATTTACTAGCCCGAGATGCCGGCGAGATGCGGATTTCCGACATCATCATGGCGGTCGATGAGCCGATCAAAGCGACACGCTGCGTGCCGGGTTCACCGGAAGGTTGTTCCTTGGACGGCAGCCGGTGTCTGACCCATGATTTGTGGGAAGAATTGGGCAACCAGATCTATTTGTTTTTGAGCTCAATCACGCTCGCGGATGTTATCGAAAACCGGGTCCTCGGCGCGAGTGGCATTTTGAGGGCGCCGTTGAGAGTTCCGATTGGGCGCGACAATCCGGTCATTCAGGCCGCCGAATAGACGCACTGAAAAAGAGACATTAACCCTTATGACCGATCCCATTTACCTCGATTACAACGCGACGGCGCCCGTGCGCCCGGCTGTTGCCGAGGCGATGGTAGAGGCATTGTCGCTCACCGGTAATCCCTCGTCGGTCCACCAATGGGGCCGCCAAGCCCATCGCCGGTTGGAGGATGCCCGGGAGCAAGTTGCCGCTCTGGTCGGGGCGTCACCGGCAATGGTGGTTTTCACGAGCGGTGGCACGGAAGCCAATAATTTGGCGATCCAGGGTGCAGGCCCTTCCCGTATTTTAGTGTCGGCGGTTGAGCATGATTCTGTTCTCGCTGTCGCCGAAAATGCGGAGACGATCCCGGTCGATGAGAACGGATTGGTTGAGCTGGACGAGCTCAAGCGTCTGCTGGAAGAGTCCGATGAGCCCACGCTTGTTTGCGTCATGTATGCCAATAACGAAACCGGCGTAATTCAACCGGTCGAAGAGATCGTGAAGATTGCCCATGATCATGGTGCACTGGTTCATTGCGATGCTGTTCAGGCCTCTGGCAAAACCGAAATTTATATGCGCCGTGTCGGCGTTGATCTGATGAGCCTGTCGTCTCATAAGCTCGGCGGCCCTCAAGGCGTTGGTGCACTGGTCGTCTCCGATACCGTGACGATTTCCCCGATGATACGGGGTGGCGGACAGGAACGCGGATCTCGAGCCGGTACGGAAAACTTGCCGGGGATTGTTGGTTTTGGCCTCGCGGCCGAAATATCCATGACGGCCAGCGCCGAGATCGCCAACGCTCAGGCCTTGCGCGACGATCTGGAAAGCCGCCTGATTGAAGCCGCACCCGATGCGGTCATTTACGGCAATGAAGTTAGCCGGTTACCCAATACCAGCTGCATCGCGATGCCGGGGATCGAGGCTGAAACTCAGGTTATGGCGTTGGATCTGGCCGGCGTCATGGTGAGTGCGGGGTCCGCTTGTTCATCGGGCAAAGTTCGGGCGTCTCATGTGCTGACGGCGATGGGGGCGGACGACGATGCAGCCGGCTCCGCGATCCGTGTCAGCTTTGGCTGGCAGAGTGTGGCGGAAGATGTTGATGCCTTTCTTTCGGCCTGGCTCGATCTCTATCAGCGGCACCGCAGTTCAAATAATGCTCAGGCGACAGCGGCATGACGGATGACATGAGAAATCGCCCGATCTATCTGGACAACCAGGCAACAACACCGGTCGATCCCCGTGTGTTGGATGCCATGCTGCCCTATTTCCAGGCGCGTTTCGGTAATCCTCATTCCCAAACTCACTTTTATGGCTGGGAAGCCGCCGAGGCCGTCGAGGTGGCGCGCGGCCAGTTGGCCGAGATCGTCAATGCCTCGCCGGAGGAGATTATTTTTACCTCGGGCGCGACCGAATCCAACAACCTCGCGATCAAGGGCGTGGCGCGCTTCTATAAGGACAAGAAAAAGCATCTCGTCACCTGCACGACCGAACATATGTGTGTGCTCGATTCCGCTTTCCAATTGGAGAAAGAGGGGTTTGAGATCACCTACCTCCCGGTCAGCCGGGACGGCTTGATCGATCTTGACGAGTTGCGTGCCGCCATTCGCGACGATACGGTTCTTGTGACCATCATGACGGTCCAGAACGAGGTTGGCGTGATCCAGCCGATGGCTGAGATCGGTGCGATCTGTCATGAGAAGAAAGTCTTTTTGCATAGCGATGCAGCCCAGGCCGTCGGCAAGGTGCCGGTCGACGTCAAAGCCCTGAACATCGATCTGCTCAGTTTTACCGGCCATAAGCTTTATGGCCCGATGGGGATCGGCGCGCTCTATGTCGGCGCTAAGCCCAAGGTCCGACTGGAACCGTTGATCAGCGGTGGTGGACAGGAGCAGGGCATTCGGCCCGGAACATTGCCGGCGCCTCTTTGCGTCGGCTTCGGTGAAGCTTGCCGGGTTGCGGCTGAGGACATGGCCGCAGAGAACAAACGGCTATCGGCGCTGCGTGGCATTCTGTTTGACCGGTTGCGCAATGGCGTGCCCGGCGTCCGGCTCAACGGCGATCTTGAACGGCGTATCCCCGGCAATCTCAATATTGCGTTTGACGGTGTGGACGGCGAAAGCTTGATGGCGGCCGTACCCGAAATCGCCGTCTCGTCGGGATCGGCCTGTTCGTCGGAAGATTCAGATTCGTCCCACGTGCTCAGCGCGTTGGGGCTGACCCGTGAGCAAGCCCATTCGAGCCTGCGGTTCGGGATCGGGCGATTTACCACCGAAGAAGAAATCGAAACCGCCTCGGCGCGCATTATCGACGCGGTTAAAAAATTAAGGCGCCAATCCGGCAATGACGGCGCAATCCGCGCGGCGGAATAGTGAGTAAGGAAAAGGAAGAAGAATGGTTGCGGTTACAGAGACCATCGAACAAGTCCAGGCGACGGAAAAATATAAATACGGCTTCGTCACCGATATCGAGGCCGATACGGCGCCCAACGGGCTGAGCGAAGACATCGTTCGCTTTATTTCGGCAAAAAAGAACGAGCCGGAATGGCTGCTGGAATGGCGTCTTAAGGCTTATCGTCATTGGCTGATCATGGAGGAGCCCCATTGGGCGAAGGTCGGGTACCCGCAGATCGATTATCAGGATTCTTGCTATTACTCCGCGCCCAAGGTCGGCGAGGGGCCGGATAGCCTCGATGACGTCGATCCTGAATTACTGGCGACCTATGAAAAGCTCGGTATTCCGATCCATGAGCAGGAAGTGCTGGCCGGAGTTAAAAATGTCGCCGTTGATGCCGTATTCGACAGCGTCTCCGTAGCAACGACCTTTAAGTCGGCGCTGGCGGAACATGGGGTCATTTTCTGCCCGATCTCCGAGGCTGTTCAGGAGCATCCCGAGCTGGTGCAGAAATATATGGGCTCGGTGGTCCCGTACTCCGACAACTTCTATGCGACATTGAACTCCGCCGTCTTCACCGACGGTTCCTTCGTTTACATCCCGAAGGGCGTTCGGTGCCCGATGGAGCTTTCAACCTATTTCCGCATCAATGCGGCCAAGACCGGCCAGTTCGAGCGGACGTTGATCATCGCCGATGAAGGCTCCTGGGTGAGCTATCTGGAGGGCTGCACCGCGCCGATGCGGGACGAGAATCAGCTCCATGCGGCGGTGGTCGAATTGATCGCGATGGACGATGCCGAAATCAAATATTCAACTGTGCAGAACTGGTATCCGGGCGACGAAAACGGCAAAGGCGGGATTTATAATTTCGTGACCAAGCGCGGCGCTTGCCGGGGCCACGATTCTAAAATTTCCTGGACCCAGGTCGAGACCGGCTCCGCGATCACCTGGAAATATCCGAGCTGCATCCTTCAGGGCGATCGCTCGGTGGGTGAGTTTTATTCGGTTGCGATCACCAACAATTATCAGCAGGCCGATACCGGCACCAAGATGATCCATCTGGGAAAAGACACCCGCTCCAAGGTTATCGCCAAGGGCATCTCGGCCGGCAAATCCCAGAGTACCTATCGCGGTTTGGTCAAGATGATGCCGAAGGCGGACGGTGCCAGAAACTATACCCAGTGTGACTCCTTGCTGATCGGTAAAGAATGCGGTGCCCATACGATTCCGTATATCGAGAGCCGCAATAAGACCGCCATGGTCGAGCATGAGGCGACGACGTCCAAGATCGGCGACGATCAAATGTTCTATTGCCAGCAGCGCGGTATGGACGAGGAAAGCGCGGTCGCATTGATCGTTAATGGTTTCTGCCGGGATGTGTTGCAGGAATTGCCGATGGAATTCGCCGTCGAAGCGCAAAAGCTTGTGGGGATCAGCCTCGAAGGCAGCGTCGGATAACCCAACCCTAAGATTGCAAGAAACGAGTATATCAGAATGCTAGAGATCAAAAACCTGCACGTCACCGTTGATGGTAAGCAAATCCTCAACGGCCTCGACCTTTCGATGGGATCGGGTGAGGTGCATGCGATCATGGGCCCGAACGGTGCCGGTAAAAGCACGTTGGCCTACGTGCTTGCCGGGCGCGAAGGCTATGAGGTCACCGAAGGCAGTATCGTCTTCCAAGGCAAGGACGTTCTGGGCATGTCGCCTGAAGAGCGCGCCGGCGAGGGTTTGTTCCTGGCGTTCCAGTATCCGGTGGAAATTCCCGGTGTTACCGGCATGACATTCATGAAGACGGCGGTCAATTCGGTACGCGCCTACCGGGGCGAGGATCCGTTCGATGCAATGGATTTCGTCAAATTCGTGCGGACGCAAACTGCGACCCTGCAGATCACCGACGATATGCTGCGCCGCGCCGTCAATGTTGGCTTCTCCGGTGGTGAGAAAAAGCGCAATGAAGTCCTCCAGATGGCCGTGTTGCAGCCGGTCCTCGCCGTGCTCGATGAAACCGACAGCGGATTGGACGTCGACGCCCTGCGGATTGTCGGCGAAGGCGTCACGGCTCTTCGCAACCCGGAGCGCTCGATGCTGGTGATTACCCATTATCAGCGGCTGTTGGATTACATCGTGCCCGATTTCGTTCATGTGCTTGCCGACGGCAAGATCGTGCGCACCGGCGATAAAAGCCTCGCGCTCGAGTTGGAAGAAAAAGGCTATGCCGAATTTGCAGCGGCAGCGGCATAAGTGGGGCGCCCGGATAAGATCATGACAGTTTCCCCAACAAGCCAGGCTTTCCTGGATCGTTTTGCGGCGGTTCAGTGCGATCTCCCCGGTGCGGACCTTCCCTGGCTTGCCAAAATCCGGGGCGATGCGCTCAAGCGTTTCGGGTCGGTGGGCATTCCCAGCACCCGGGTCGAGGAATGGAAATATACCAGCCTCAAGGCGCTCGACGCTTTGGACCTTGAGGGCGTTGCTGCGCCAGCCGGTTCCGTCACGGCGGCAGATTTACCTAAGGCTGTTGCCGATGGAACTCGTCTCGTCTTTGTCGATGGACGTTATGACGAAAGCCTGTCGACAATTATGCCCGCGATTGCCGGGCTGACGGTTGCGAGCCTCGCCGATAGCCTGACGGCGGAGCCGGACCTCCTTGCTGACCGTCTCGCTGATCAAGGCGATGAATTGCCGATGTTGGCGCTCAATGGCGCATTTGTTGAAGATGGTTTTGTCATCAAGTTGGATGCCGACACCCAGGTCGAGACGCCGATTGAGATTCTCCATTGGGATAGCGCGGGCAGCGCATCAACGGTTCGCCAGCCCCGTAATATCATCATTGCCGGAGAAGGCAGTCTGGCGACCATATTGGAAATCCATATCGGCGCCGGGCCGTCGGAGCAATTCTTCAACGGCGCGACC
>JAQCKY010000134.1 GCA_027592155.1 Pseudomonadota bacterium | reverse complement strand
GGCTCATCATTACGAACGAACATGTCGTCGGAGATGCAAAGAAGGTTGCAGTAATTCTAAGTAATGGACTCGAAGTTGAAGCCAATGTTCTCAGGCGCCACGAAAAACGAGACGTTGCTTTGTTGAAGGTCCCACTTCGCGCGCCGTCAGCCTTGTCGATTCGTTCCGGTGATGTTCGCCGGCTTGAGAAAGTCTTCGCACTTGGGAATCCTCTCGGTAGACTTCGGTCCACTGTCACTGCCGGTGTCGTGAGCGCAAAACGTGTGGAAGAGATAAGCGGGTTAGATTTTATCCAATCCGACGCGGCAATTTCACCCGGCAACAGCGGTGGTCCGCTCGTTGATGACTTCGGAAATGTCGTGGGCATCATCGTAAAAAAACACACAGCTCATCGCGCAGAAGGGTTAGGTTTATTTATTCCGATCATATCTGGGCTCGAAGCGCTGAATATCCGCTACGAAAATGCCAATAAAGCGGGCGGATAGCCCCAGTCGGACTTATTCGATTGGTGTTTACTCGGCTGCCAGGGGCGGTTGAGTTTCCGCGCGGATCATCCTGTCGATGGCTTTGCGGGCCGTTACTAGCGCCGAATCATGCTTTGTGTTGACCAGCGGTGCGTCCGGTTTGGCGAGCATCATGGCGTGTTGGGCCTCCAGGAACTCGACGTCCTCTTGGAAGGTAAAATCGATTTCCTTGAAGAGGGTATCGGTCGCTTCCTGGCTTTCCGGCTTGTAGCCGTTAAGGGGTGTCCAGAAATAGTGGCAGGTGTCGTCCGTTTCGGGCGTTACGCCGTGATAAAGGCGGAGGTTGAAGCCGCCCTTTTGGTCGCGATTTTCTTTCGCGCCGCGCCCTTCCTCGAGCGCGCCGGTCCACTGGACCACCGTGGAAGGGGCGATATATTCAAATTCTTGCCACCGGTCGACCTTGATGCCCTCGGCCCAACCGGCGCCCTTAACGTAAGTCGGCGGCGGAACGATACCCTCCATCCAGCGGATATAATGCACCCCGGTTTCCTTCGCCGTGACTTCCATCGTCGCCTCGACTTGACCCTTTTGATCGCCGCCGCCGATGGTATTTCGGTGAATGAACGGGATATGGGTCAAATCCATCAGGTTGTCGATCAACAAATAGAAATTGCAGTCGATGTGATAGAGGGCGTGTTTGTGGGGCCAATTCGTTTGGTCGTCCAGCCAGGGATAGTCGACCAACTGGCTTTCATCCGCTTTTTCAGCCTCGCCCATCCAAACCCAGATGATTTCCTGGCGCTCGACGATTGGGAAGCTGCGAACCCGGCTTTGGGAGGGGATGTTGTTCTGGCCAGGGATATGGACGCATTTACCGGCGCCATCGAAAATCAGACCATGATACCCGCATTGCAGGCCGCCGGACACAACCTCACCCAGCCGCAGCGGCGTCGCCCGGTGGCAGCAGCGGTCTTCTAGTGCATGGACGGCACCATCCTCATCCCGGAACAGAACCAGGGCCTCGTTGAGAAGCGTCCTCGCAAATGGTTTATCTTCGACTTCGTGAGACCAGGCCGCTTGATACCAAGCATTTAAGGGCCACGATTTTTTAGCATCGGCGAACATTGTCACTCTCCCTATCAGACGAACTTCGACGGATGCGGCACTCCCAAGCGAAATTTGATGGATGCCGGCGGCGCCGTCAATGGTGATGCCTAGCGGCCTTCGATTTCCCGTCGGACCTGGGCGGCACCTATTACCATTGATCTCAGCTTTTGGAACGCGACAGTGCGGGGCAGATATTTCATACCGCAATCCGGTGCAATCGTCAGACGGTCAGGCGTTACATACTCGAGCGCCCCCCGGATCTGCGATGCGATCCCCTTCGGATTCTCAACCGCCTGATCGGCGAGATTGAGAACCCCCAAAATTATGGATTTCGACGGCAGATCCTTGAGGACGGACAAATCCAAAGCCGGCTCGGCGGCCTCGATGGATATCTGGTCGACAACGCTGTCTTCCAGTTCAGAGAGAAAGGAGTAGCCCGAGGGCTTGTCCTTGACCACGTAGGCATAACCGAAACAGAGATGCAGCGCTTTTATCCCGTCAATTCCTGCCAAGGCCCGGTTTATCGCGGCAATGCCGTTGACGGCGGCCTCTTCGGCATTGGATTGCAGATAGGGCTCATCCAATTGAACGATATCGGCCCCGGCGGCTTCGAGGTCACGGAGTTCCGCGTTTACCACATCGGCGTAGGCGTCAATGAGATCGTCTTCGTCGTTGTAGTAATCATCCTTCACAAGCCGGGTCATGGTGAAGGGGCCGGGGATGGTGACTTTTATCGGCCGATCGGTCTGGGCGCGTAAAAACTCAACGTCGCGGACGAATACTGGGCTTGGCCGTTGAATGGGCCCGGCAACCCGGGGCACCAGCGTCGGCCGGCCCAACCGGCTCAGCACTTCGCCGGAACGTTCCAAATCAATGCCGCTCAGCGCATTGGCGAACTGATTGAAGTAGCTTTCCCGGCGCACTTCCCCGTCGGTGAGAATATCTAAACCAGCCCGTTCAAGGTCGCGAACCGTCAGCTCGACCGCGTCATCCTGGGCGGATTCCAGCTCGTCGACGGGGACCCGCCAGACGTCCTGCATTCTGATCCGGGGCGGTCCCGCCGCCATCAGCTTGCTTTTATCGATCAGCCAATCCGGTTGCGGATAGCTTCCAACCAGTGTGGTCGGCAGAATTGTTTCAGTCACAATTGCGGCCTGCTAACCCAAGAGCTTGTCGACAAAGTCTTTTGCCGACATGCCGGGGCTGCCGCCGGCCGCCCGCGCGGTATCGTTGACGAGTGACAAGTACCCATCGTAGTAGGTCGATTGCGCATCGCTGATCCGCGCCGACGCCGCGCTGACCAGGGCGGCTGGGATGCCGAGTGTATCCAGCACCGGGAGCCGGCTGGTGGTCGAATCGTCGGGGCCGATGCCGGCGTCGTTGTGGATGATGGCCCGAAACATGACGCCCCGATTTGCCGACGCCGGGTCGCCGCCGACGAGACCGCCGTGAGACCCCGTCAGCAAAATATGGCCCGCATCCTCTTCGGTCATGAGGCCGCCAGTATCCAGCCCCCAGACCTTAATGCCGTTTCGTTGGGTCAACAGATGCCGCTGGGGTTCATCCGCGGCGCTGGGTTCACGGGAAAACTGGGTTGCCGCGCGAAGCGCGTCGGCGGCGTCACCGCAGGATTGTCCCGCCTGAACGCCCAGACTCTGTGCCAGGGCATTGGCGTGGCTGATCACGCCGCGTGCCAACATATCCTCGCCGTCGCTCATTCGGGCGGTGCGGGCATCGATACAGGCGGCCGCCATGCCCAATTCCTGGCAATAGGCCAATGCCGTGATCCCGGCATTATCCTTACCGACCCCGGCGTCGTTGAAAATCACCGCGCGCACGCCGGCCCTGGCGGCCCAAAGTGCAGGGCCCGCGGTGCCTTGGGAGCCGATGACGGCAACTTTGCCGACGGCATCGTCTTTGAGCTGTGTCGCGCTGGCGAGGGTTAGTATGTCGGCCATTATGGTTAGTGGAACCGCCCCTGTTTCTCTAAATAACGCTGATGATATTCCTCGGCACGGTAGAAAGTCTTGATGGGCGCGATCTCCGTCGTCACCGGATTTCTGAACCGGCCGGATTTCTCCAATGCTGCGACGGCGGTCCGTGCCGCGGCTTCCTGCTCTGCAGAGTAATAATAAATCGCTGAGCGATACTGGGTTCCGATATCCGGTCCCTGCCGGTTCAAGGTCGTTGGATCGTGAATGTCCCAGAAAGTGTCGAGAAGTTGCTCATAGGAAATTTTAGAAGGGTCAAACGTGACCTCAACGACTTCTGTATGGCCGGTTTGCCCAGAGCACACTTGCTCGTAGGTCGGATCTTTCGTCGTCCCGCCCGCGTAGCCGGATTCCGCCAATTCGACGCCATCCAAACGACGGAAGGCCGCCTCGATACCCCAAAAACAGCCGGCTCCGAATGTCGCTTTTTCCATTGAAACTGATTCCTTGTGTAGTATGTGTCCGCGAAGGATGTAGGCAGCATGCTATGCGGCTGCACCTGCTGACATCAAGCTGAATTCCTAACGCCGCACCGATGATTGATGGGCCGGGATTTGATGAGTGAGGGCCGATCAGCCATCATGCTGCCATATTTAAGTTTGAAGATTGCGCATTAACTCTCACCTTTTTAACCAACAAAGTGCCGTCATGAAGCATGTAAATTTGAAATTGAGCCGACGTTTCTTCCTGGGCTCGGTTCTTGCCGTTGGTCTCGTGGCGTTCCAGTTTGCTGGGGTAATGCCGGCGCAAGCGTCCGCTGAGAATCCGAGAGCCGTCGTCGAAAGTTTTCATACCGTCCTGCTTGACGTCATGAAGCAGTCGAAGGTCCTTAATGTCAAAGCGCGGTTCGACCGTCTGCTGCCGGCCATACAGCAGGCCTTCAATTTGCCGCTCATGGTTAAGGCCGCATCGGGAAACGGGTGGAAATTAGCATCGGAACCGGAGAAAGCCGAAATGGTCGCTGCTTTTACCCGCATGAGCGCCGGGACATATGCCTCCAGGTTTAGCGGCTACAGCGGCCAGGAATTCAAAACGGTCGGTGAACGCCCCGGCCCCCGCGATATGATCCTGGTGGAAACCGAAATTGCCAGCCCGGACGGATCATCCGTCACGCTGACCTACCTCACCCGCAAAGCGGAGGATGGTTGGCGCATTGTCGATGTTTTACTCGATGGCGGGATCAGTGAACTCGCCGTACGACGTTCTGAGTACCGTCGCATTGTTAAAACGGGCGGGGCAGGGGGATTGACCTCGATTTTAAATCAGACGGCAGAGAAGCTTCTCCAGACCCCCTAGCCTTATGCGCTACGCGTCGCCTGCCATAAAGTCATCATCGCGGGCAGCACGAACAGCGTCGAAGCCATCGTACTGATAATCGCGATGGTCAGGAGGACCCCCATACTCGACGTGCCGGGATGAGCCGACAGCGCAATCGTCGCGAAGGATCCTATCGTCGTCAGAGCGCTGAAAATAACAGCCCGGGGGGTCGAGGTTTCCAAAACGTCGATACCGTCACCTTCACGGCGTTCCCGTGCCAAAAGATGCACGGCACTTGCCACACCGAGCCCAAAGAGAAGCGGCAGGACAATCACATTTGCAAAATTAAAGGACAAACCCGCGATCACCGAAGCGGCCACGGTGAGCAGTCCCGCCAATAATAAGGGGGCGAACACCAAAGTGACATCTCGGGCGGACCGGAGCAGTACGATGAGCAGGATTGCAATCCCGAGCGCCGCCGTAAGGGCGGCCTGAAGGAATGCGGCGATCACCGTATTGCCCGCTTCTAAGATGACAACCGGCGCGCCGGTGGCGCGGGGGGCAACCTCGCGAACCGCCGAGACGAAGCGCCGTAGCTCGTCGCTGTCCCGCATGTTGCCTTTTGGGTAAACTTCGAGACGGGCGCGCCCATCGGCGGCTAGTTGGCGGGCCAGGATGTTTTTGGGCAAATCCTTTTGCCCTACTGTTACGGTCGCGTTCAGCCCTTCCTTGAGGGCGGAAAGCCGGCCAGGCAGTGTCGACAGCAGGTTGTCCCGCAACCGATTCCAGGCTTTTTCATCGCCTCCAAATTTCTTACCGAACGCCGTGAGCGCCATTTGGAGACGCGTGATTTCTTGTTTAAGGGCTTCGTCGCCGGGCTTTTCTTGTTCTAGGAAAATTTTTAGACGATCCTTAAATTTCTCCAGCGCCATGGGGGCATAGGAGGATTGTCGTGACGGCGGTTTCGATGGCGCGGTGAAGAGAGACGAAAGCAGGAACGAGGCATTCTCGATCAACTCAAGTTTGGGGTCCTGATCTTTGGGGAGGAAATTCGACAGCGTCAGGGTGCCTCGGACCGAGTCTACGGCCGCGAGCTTCTTGGCGATCCTGTCGGCGGTTTCCAGATTGTCGGCGAGCACGGTGATGGAATAGGGCGTGGCGCGATCATCGTCCAACAACTCGAAGATCGTGGAGGCAGATTCTGTCGTGCTGTCTTTGAGGTTGAGAGGATCGAAATCGAACTTTGCGCTGGGAACCAAGGCCGCGCCGCCCAAGGCAATGACGACCGCGATACTAACCGCCAGGATGGGATAGCGCCTGGTTCGGGCCAACAGCGGCGGTCCGGAGCGTGGCGGTGCCAGCGGCGGCCGTTTGGGCGGTAGAAGGGCGATCGCGGCGGGCAACAAGGTGAGGTTGAGGAATAGGGCGATGAACATGCCGCCGCCGGCGATCAGCCCGAGCTCCGCCAACCCCCGATAGTCCGTCGGCAAAAAGGCAAAAAAACCGATGGCCGCGGCGACTGCCGTCAATGTAATGGCGCCTCCAACCGACCCCGCCGCCGATTGAAGGGCCGCGGTGGAACTGATTCCCTGGCCATAGGCTTCGTTGTACCGAAGGGCGAAATGGATCCCAAAATCAACGCTGAGGCCGATAAACAGGACCGCAAAGGCAACCGAGATCAGGTTGAGGGCGCCGACCGCCGCGAGCGCAAACGCCGCCGTCCAAATCAGACCGCAG
>JAQCKY010000133.1 GCA_027592155.1 Pseudomonadota bacterium | reverse complement strand
GATATTCTATCGTCATTAACCGTACGAATGACCCCTTCAGTATCATCATCGGAATAATTGTCTATGACGATGGCCTCCCAACGAACCTCGCTCTGAGCACACAGTGATTGGAGTGCTTCTAGCAAAAAATCGGCTTGATTATAGGTCGGGATGACGACGGTAACGCGGGGAAATTCCATTTTGGATCAATTCAATTCAAGTCCACCTCGACAAAAGAGAAGGGTCGAACTGATTTCGTCATCTAGATTGTTTGCAAAGGTGAATCCGGAGGTCAGTAAGGCGTCGAGATTGGTCGAGATAGAAGAAGGTTTCGCATTTCCGGCAACAGGCCGTCGGTTGATCGTTGGGTCGTCCCGGATCAATGCCTTGTAACGATTTGCGATGCGTTCCGCCAATTCAAACGTCGTCAAAGAACGGCCACTGGCGATATTATAAATTTGGTTCGGTGTCGCGTTAAGGCGTCCGTCGAGCCAGTAGGCAATTATGGCGCAGACATCGGTCAATGATACAAAATCTCGAACATCCAGGCCATTGCCTCTCAGCGTTATGGAGCCGGCGGTCACCGCTTCGCGACAGAGATCGTTACAAATAAGCCCCCAGCAGTCGGCTAAATTATCGACCGGCGCCCCAATCGCATTTGATAACCGAAATATTGCGGTCTCCGGACCAGCGGAACGAACCATGTTTTCAGCCATATGACGTAGGGCGGCGTAGGGATGCGCGGGCCGCGCCGGCGTTGTTTCATCGATTTGATCTGGTAGCGGATTGCCGTAAACATGCGCCGTCGAAACATAAAGGATTCTACCGCATCCAGCCTCGCGTGCGGCGTCTATTAATCGTGCGGTTCCATCAACGACAATACGATGGGCACGATCCGGGTCGGCAACGCAGGACTGCGCATTCGGTCCGACAAGATGAACGATGGCATCCACGTCTGCAACGAGTCGAGTTAGGGGTTCATCCGACTCGAAATCAACGTAGTGCGTATCGCAATCTTTAGTCCATACAGGTAAGGACCGGCCGGTGCGGTGTGTAGAAACTCTAAGACTAATTTTATTTTCGGCCAGAAGATGTTTAACCAGCCGTCCGCCGACATAGCCGGTGGCGCCGGTGACGAGGACGCGTAGCGTCATGGAGCCGGTTGGCTCCAGTCAAAAGGAATTGTTGAATCAGACAATTCACGATGACTGGATTCTTCTGGATCGTGAGGCAGGGTGGCGCAATTCGCGACGATTGCAGTCTCGCTTCCGATGCATTGGAATCCGTACCACAATTTTGCCGGTACCGTGACAAGCTGGTACGCCTCAGGGGAAAGGGAAATCTGGTCGATTTTTCCCTTTGTGGTGCTCCCCGTGCGGTCGTCATAAATGACGAGGCGGATCGCACCTTGCGGCACCGCGTAGTTAATTGTTGTTTTTTCGTGGTGATGCCACCCCTTAATGGCACCCGGATAAATTGTCGAAAAATAAATTTCGCCAAAAACTTCGAATACCTCGGAATCGTTCCGGAGCATGTGCATTACACGGCCCGCTTCGCTGGAAAACTGCTTGAGCGGTGAAATCCTCACGCCATCGATCATTTACGATTCTTCATAAGCTGCGATTTGCCGACGGGAAATGTCAATTGCCGGGATGCCATTTGCAACGTCGGAATACCAACGTGTTGTTTCGGAAACCGTGCGGTCGATATCCCATCGTTGATGCCAATCCAATTTGAGACGGGCTTTATCTGTATTGAGATGCAGCAACGTCGATTCATACGGCGCGTCGTTCGGCTGATCGACAATAATTTTGCCTTCACCCCAGGCGGTGACAATCCGGTCGGCGAGTTCACCGACAGTGCAGGCATTATCGATAGAAGGGCCAAAATTCCATGAACTTCCGGAGGCCTCGGGGTTATTCAACAGATGGCAGGCGAGGGTCAAGTAGCCGGATAGCGGTTCAAGCACATGTTGCCACGGTCGTGTCGCCGAAGGGTTTCTGAGGGTGATTGCACCATCCGCTTGGAGCCCCCTTATACAGTCCGGTACGATCCGATCTTCGGCGAAATCGCCACCCCCGATTACATTACCCGCCCGGGCGGTTGCCAGGGATAGATCATCCAAAGCGCTGAAATAGGACGCGTTGTACGCGGCAAAAACCAATTCCGCCGCTGCCTTGGAACTGCTGTAGGGGTCGCGACCGCCCAGCCGATCAATCTCGCGGTAACCCCAGTCCCACTCACTGTTTTCATAGCACTTGTCGGAGGTAATAAAGACAACAGCTTTGACAGAAGATGAATCCCGCACGGCCTCCAGCAGGTTTACGGCACCGCCTACATTTGTATCGAAGGTTCGTTTTGGATCTTTATAGGATCGGTAGACCAGCGATTGAGCCGCCAAATGAAATACGATCTCGGGCGAAGTTTCCCGAAATACCCGTTTTAGGCCGTCAAGATCGCGAATATCGCCATCGGTGTGATCTATGATGTCTTCCAAACCGAGTGCGTGAAAGAGCGGTGCCTCGCCCTCTGGTGGCAGGCTGAATCCAAACACCTCCGCTTTTAGATTTGAAAGCCAGAGTGACAACCAGGAACCCTTGAACCCGGTATCCCCGGTGACCAAGACACGCGCTCCTGCAAACTTATCTCCCCAGGGTTTGTTCACCAATTTCTCCATGGCGCGTCACCCGCCCCCCAAATTTGATTGAGGAGCCGGAAGTCGCGGTAGGTATCCATGCATTGCCAAAATCCGTGATGGTTAAAGACCATCATTTCGCCGTCACGCACGAGGGCGCGAAACGGCTCTTCCTCAAGGACCAGGTCTGCCCGTTCGTCGAGATACTCAAAGATTTCCCGGCGAGCAATAAAGAAGCCGCCTGAAATCCATCCTCCGGCCGCTTGTGGTTTTTCGTTAAAGGCAATGACTTTTCCAGCAGCCTCTGCATCCATTTCGCCGAACCGGCCCGGCGGATGAACACCGGTGACGGTGAGAATACGGCCGTGGTCACGATGGAATTTTATCGCCGCGTCGAGATCGACGTCTCCCAACCCATCCCCATATGTGATCATGAAGTTATCTTCGTCCGCCACGTATTTACGGATACGATTGATTCGTGCGCCCGTCATCGAATCGTGGCCGGTGTCTGCGAACAAAATTCTCCAGTCTTCTTCTAAGGGATTATCAAGGAATTCGATATGCTTTTCGGCGCCGAGGGTGAGCCTAAAGTCATGCACATTTGCCTCGTAATTTAGGAAGAACTCTTTGATGGCGGTACCCTTGTAACCCAGACATAACACAAAATCCGAATGCCCGAGACCCGCATAGAACTTCATAATGTGCCACAGGATCGGGTACTGTCCGACGGCGATCATAGGTTTGGGCAGAGTTTCAGATACCGCGCGAATTCGCGTACCTTCTCCACCGCATAAAATAACGACTTTCATGAAAAATTCCCGTTTGTGGTCATGAAGAAACCGGGTCTACCGGAAGATAATCGGTTGACGGAATATGCAGAATTTGACGAGCACAGATGATTCGTGGATAGCGGCGTGTCATCAGCGACATTTGAAGGCCGACCAAGAGTAGCTATCCCAGTAGGATCAACAGATGTGGCTATGTAGGTTACCAATCCCCATATCGTGACGTGACCGACAAATCGCGCAACAACAATAGAGAAACAAATCCCTCAAAATCGGAGCGCCGCCATAGTGGTGCCGTTCCTCTTAATATTGAGCGACGGGGATACTGAAAATAGATATCGCTTTTTATCGTTCTATAACCCGCAAACTGAGCTAGCAATTGCCAGTCCGCCGGTGAGAATTCAAAGACATGAACTTCCTCCGCTGTCATCCGGGCAGGCATGTTTGCCAACGGCAGACGTAGATGTGAACCGCCGAAACGGCTATCCCGTCGGTAGGGGACGGTGATAAGCACATGCTCAACGGCGTTTACCGCGGCGAGATTATGGAGAAAACGGACAGGATCGGTCAGGTGCTCCAGAGTCTGGAAACTGATTACGAGATCGGGGTGAATATCTCCAAAGGAAAGGTTTTCTGCACGACCCAGGATCGCCTCAAACCCACAGGCACGGATCCGCTCAACAGCCGCTGGATCGAGGTTGAGTCCCGCCATTCTTCCGAGGGCACCGACAGGCGCAGTCTCTCGCAAGTAGGTAAGGTGGTGTCCCGACGAATCGCCGATGTCGACGATATTCAAGCCCCCACCTCCGATTGTTGAAACCGCGTCCAGAGCGCAACGAGTTTGCCAGGCGTGAAGGCCGCGCAGTTTGATTTCCCAGTAACGCTCGAATTCGACCGGGTCGAATCCCCCAGAATATTGATTTTGGAGATCTGGAATAATCTGCCGCGTGGCCACACACAACTCTGTCAGGCCTTGTTCTCGGATGGCCGAGGCTAGACTTCTCCCCATCAAATTCTGATAGGCCCGGCGTGTATCAAAACCAAATGCGCGGGCGGAACGAATGGCGGTATCCAGGTTCATCGGGTAATCATCCATGCTTCCGTCTTGATTTCATTGGCGGTCGTTACGGCAGAGCTGGAAGCGGGGTGTATATAGCCGAACCGCTCAATTTGAGCGGCCGAAGGGCACAACGCTTTAACTTCTGCCATCGCATCATTTTCATTGAGCAGAATATAGGGAAGTCGGACATCGTCGTGAGCGCCGCCGCCGCCGCCGAAATCCATTCGAAAATACGAAACGGATTTGTCTTCGATGGTAAGCCCGCGGGTCAATCTCAGGTCAAAGATGATTGCATTTTTTGTATGCGCCCATGCGGCGGCCAAGGTCTGACGCCAGGCCTCATGCAAATGCAATATGCCAAGTACAAGCACCAGGTCGAATTGACGATTGCTAAGAACAGAAAGATCGCCCTCGGGACAGCAATAAAATTGATGGGTAGGATGTTTCTCTGCCGCGACATCAATCATGGTTTCACTGATGTCGACCCCGGTGTAAGAGAAGTCAGCCAAATGTTCGCTTAGTACGGTGGCAAAACCCCCTTGGGCGCAGCCGACATCGAGGACCGAAATGCCTTCCTGGAGGCAATTTTCCAGAAAATGCATTTCCGAAGGGTAGACGTCGGCGCTCGTCGTGCGCGCCTGATCAAAGAACCGCAGGACGTTTGGCAGTCCCCAAGCCGAAGCGTTAGTAGTTTCCTGGTAATCACTCATCGGTTGAGAAGCATCCGATCTAAAAGACCATATAGATGAACTGGCTGGTGGAGGATCCTTTGACGATAACCAGCAGAACCGCCACGCAGCCGAATACACCCACAATCGGTAGCGTCCACGATGATACCGGTCCAATACGCCAACGGTCGAGAATAGTCTCGCCGGCAACGATCTCGCGCGTATTGGGAAAGAACAGTACGATCAGGGAGAACACCGCGAGCCAAGGTAACCCAGCATAGGAAGCGGCAGGATCAAATCCGTTAAGGCCGACCATGCCGCGCAGGACGGCGATGGCGTCAGCCATAGTTTCGGCACGAAATAACACCCAGGCAAAAACAACAGCGAGCAACGTGATCGTCCGCGAGAATGCGCGCCCGAATACCGTCGATATTTCAAGGTGATGCCCCCTTCTTCGACGGATTGCACGCCAGCCATGATTGGTAACCAAAAATAGGCCGTGAAGTCCGCCCCAAATGACAAAGTTCCAGCTGGCGCCATGCCACAAACCGCCCAAGAGCATCGTCACCATTACGTTTACGTAGTGTCGAGGTGCTCCCCCTCGGTTGCCGCCCAAGGGAATATAGAGGTATTCCCTAAGGAATCGCGACAATGTCATATGCCAGCGCCGCCAGAAATCTATGATATTTACGGCCTTGTACGGCGACTCAAAATTTTCCGGCAGACGAATGCTGAACATCAACGCCAAACCGATTGCCATATCGGTATAGCCTGAAAAATCAAAATAGATTTGGAAGCTGAAAGCAAGGGCGCCTGTCCACGCGGCAGCCAATGTCGGCGCGGTTGCCGCTGCACCTGCAAATACCGAATCCGCATAGACAGCGAGACCGTCTGCTATGACGATCTTTTTCTGAAGGCCGATTATGAAAACCGCGGCACCCGCGACAATATTGGCAGGATTAATCCTACGTCCTGACGGACGGACAAATTGTGGGATGATCTCATTATGATGAACGATCGGCCCGGCAATCAACTGAGGAAAGAAACTAACGAACAACATGTAATTAACGATGTTCGTGTCCTTAACTTTACCCTGATACACGTCGACGAGATAAGCGATCTGCTGGAACGTAAAGAAGGAGATCGCTAACGGTAGTACAATGGAGGGTGTCGGAAGGCTGGTTCCGGTAATCGAGTTGACGGTGGAGAGGAAGAAACCAGCATATTTAAAAACACCGATTAGCAAGAGGTTGAAGGCGATGCCCGACGTAAGCACGCCTGTCTTCGGTTTCTCTTTCAGCCAAGTGCCGATTTTGTAATTCACACCAATTGAAAACAACAAAAGAAGTAGGAATGGAGGATTCCAATAGGCGTAGAAAAAGAGAGAAGCGACGATTAGCCACAATAAAACCAGGAGGTGATTTTGTTGTCGTGTTAGTGCGAAGTACCCAAGGCCGACCACGGGT
>JAQCKY010000132.1 GCA_027592155.1 Pseudomonadota bacterium | reverse complement strand
GTCGAGCTCGGCGCCGACCCCAGGGATCTAAGGCCTCACGGTTCGACCGGACGATCTCGGCGATCGTCGGAGAACCTGGAGAAGACGTGGCGGCGGGACGGGGGTCGCTTAGCGCACCTAGATCCGGCAGCGTCGCCGGAGGCGTTCCACCGGCTAGGCGCGTTTGCCCTTGGAAAAACTTCGCGATGACATCTTCGCGGGCAACGGGGATCGCTGACATCCCGGCGACATTTGTGCCGCCAGGCTGGGCCGCGAATTGTGGGGCGGGTTTGACGATCGGGATAGCCGACATCCCGGCGGCATTGTCATGAACAGCTGCCAATTGTTGAGGGCTGGCGTTGCCGTTCTGCCCACCGGCGGCGGAGAGTGCCGGTTGTGGTGGCGCCGATCCAGGCGAAGTTGTGGAGGCGACGTTACCCGGCAAATCATCCGAAATGAAAAGGGACGCGACATGATCGCCGATGTCTTTGCCCGTACCATGTTCGACCACCACATTGAGCACCGACACGGCGGCGCCAATCGGCCCGCCATATAATGTGCCGCCGGCAACGCGCGCAGCCGGATCGATTTGATCGCCTGTGATGGCGCGGTACAGGGTTGAAACAATCGGCAGGTGCTGAAGCGGATTTATGATGTCGAGGACGTCGGAGAACGTTAGACCATCCTTGCCGAACAGCCGAAATTCACCATCGCCGTCTTTATTCTGATCGCTGCTTCCAGCCTCGGTCTGTGCCAGGCCGCTCGAGGACTTCGCCCCCGCGGCGGCGGCGGCCGGTTGAGGCATGAAGTCGTAGGCCGCAGCGGAGGTATATTCCACCACCATGTCGGAATGATTCCCGTTCCGTTTATCTTTGTCCTGAACGTTGCAAGGTAGGTGCCAGTTCGAAAACGACGCGAAAAGCTAATTAAACGGGAGTTTTTTCGTAAATCAGGCTGATTGGACGATAAAAATTGCGTGATAGGGGCAAAATATGCCCCCTAAAGGTTAATCCATGATGACTTTTTCGCGAGGGTACTCGTCACGGCTTTCCGGAAATCATATGTTACGTCTTGCAGCCGGATCGTATTCATAACCGGCGCCCGAACAGTTTAAGGTTCGGAAACGATTTTAGAACGGATGTATTTTAGATGACCCCTGGCCGTAAAGTCCTGATTGTTGACGACGACACAACGCTTCGGGAAATGCTCACGGAGCAGCTCCAAATTCACGAAGAATTTATTACTCAAGGTGCCGGAACCGGCGCCGATGCCATAGAGATCACCAAAGAAAATTATTTCGACATAATACTGCTGGATGTTGGCCTTCCCGATATGGACGGCCGCGAAGTGTGCCGGATTATGCGGCGGAACGGCGTTAAATCACCGATATTGATGCTGACCGGCGCAGATACGGACGCAGATACAATCCTTGGCCTCGATGCCGGGGCAAATAATTATATCACCAAACCATTTCGGATCGGTGTCTTAATGGCACGCGTTCGGGCGCATATTCGAGAGCACGAGCAAAGTGAATATGCGGTTTTCACCATTGGTCCCTATAGCTTCCGCCCCGCCGGAAAAATTATGTTGGACGAGGAGCAAAACAAAAAGGTCAGGCTGACCGACAAGGAAACCGCGATCATCAAATATCTGTATCTTGCCGGTGAACGCGTGGTCGGGCGCGACACCCTGCTGGGTGAGGTTTGGGGTTATAATGCCGGTGTAACCACCCACACGTTAGAAACCCACGTTTACCGTCTGCGCCAGAAGATTGAGGCCGATCCATCGAATGCTCAACTTTTGGTGACCGAACCGAATGGGTATCGATTAGTCCCCTAATCGTGGAGCAATGATTAGGGGACTAATCTCACCTGAGCTTCAGTGTGACGGGAACGTGGTCCGAGGGTGTTTCCCAGCCTCTGGCCTCACGGAGAATATCGACGAATTCCAAACTTCCCTTTAGGGCCGGCGACACCCAGATGTGATCGAGACGGCGGCCCCGGTCGGCGGCTGTCCAGTCGCGCGCCCGGTAACTCCACCAGCTAAAAAGTTTCTCATCCTCGCTGGAAAGATGGCGAACCGCATCGATCCAGTCTCCCGCTTTGGCAAGGGCGGCCAGTCTGTCCACCTCGATCGGTGTGTGAGAGACAACTTTCAAGAGCTGTTTATGGGACCAGACGTCGGCTTCGGACGGCGCAATGTTAAAGTCGCCCAAAATAATCCGCTTCTTTTTTCCGCCCTTAAGACCGGCGCTCCAAGTCGTCATCTCGTCAATAAACCCCAGTTTATGGGCGAATTTATCGTTTTCCGCCGGGTCTGGGACATCGCCTCCCGCCGGAATATAGAAATTGTGGATTTCCGGCCCACCGTCCAGCGTAACCTCGACATGGCGGCAATCTTCTTTGCCGACCCAATCCATCTTGCCGCTGGTCGAAAACGGTAGTTTGGAAAGTATGGCGACGCCGTTATAACTCTTCATGCCGGCAAATTTTTGGTGGGTGTAACCCAAATTTGCGAAAGCCTCGGCGGGAAACAGATCATCGACGACCTTCGTTTCCTGGAGGCACAGGACGTCCGGCTCCATCTTGGCAATAAATTTCTCGATAAGCGGTAAGCGAAGCCGAACGCTGTTCACGTTCCATGTCGTAATTTTCATTGCTGGATTTCCACCATTGGCTCTGAGCAGGGTTCTGGGGTGGGAGTTATCATCTTCGTGAGCGGCAAATTAAGGCGAGATTGGCGAAAATGACAATGATTGCTCGGAAGATTTCCAAAAAAAGCGCTCGGCTAAGGGAAAGCCGAGCGCAGATACTGTGGGAACACAAGATAACCGGGGGAGTTACCTCGCTAAGCCGAACCCATAACGGGCCGGGCGTATCGATAAATTCCATATGGGGCTATTTTACGCACTCAGCACTGCAGAAACCGCATGACAGATATGCATAAATTGCAATGGTACAGTGGTGACTAAGGATCGATCTTCGACTCTTTTGGCTCCTCGAACTGAAAAAGTTTCGGATCCAATGTCATGCCGACACGCGTGTTGCTCAAGGTGACGGTCGTAACCACGCCTTGGGCGTCCTGGACCTGCCACTGGCGCAAGGCTAGGGGCGCTTCTGAAAATGCCAGGGTTATGGACCCCTCTTCCGGACTATCGGTTTCCTGCACCGTGATCCTCAGGATGCCGCGGCGACGTTCAAATTTGGTGACGGTGACATCGCCGCTCAGTTTGAGATTCTCCCGAACGAGGAATTCCAGAGGCGTCGCCTTCAAAAGAATCTGGGTAACCTGCTCCAGCTCCCGGTCGTAGTAGGTGACAACAAGGCCGCTCGAAACAATCAAGATCGGCGTAGGCGGCAAGTACTCGAACCGCAATTTCCCGGGTCTCGACAAGTACAAGCGGCCTTCCGCAAAACTGCCGCTCGACGATACTTGCACAAACCGGGCTTCCATCGTCTTGATGCCGCTAAGATGATCTTCGACGCGTTTGAGCATCTGCTGCTGGGGTTCCGTCAATTTCACTGGAACGGCTGTTGCGGCGGTGGCCGGTTGCGTAAATCCGACCAGCATCAAAACCGCCAGCATTGAGATGACTTTCATCGCCCACCCATTTATCGATGATCCCTCGGAGAGTTCTCACTGTTGTCCGGCATCTTTGCAAGACTACAGCGCCCGGCGCAAATCACATTCTCAATTCGGAATATGGTTTATTCGTGGTGACCGATCAGAACTTCGCGGCGGCCGACGCGATCGGCTTTGCTGACCACACCCTGTTGTTCCATCCGCTCGATGATGCGGGCGGCTCGGTTATAGCCGATTTGCAAATGGCGCTGAATAAAGCTGGTGGAGGCCTTGCCTTCCCGGGCAATGATCGCCACGGCTTCGTCATATAATTCATCGCCGCTATCTTCGGCCTGTCCGTCGATCGAAAAACCGGCTTCCGCATCTTCGGTGACGCTATCGTCGTACTCCGGCTCAGCCTGGTTTTTAAGGTGTTGCACCACCAGTTCAACCTCTTCGTCACTGACAAAGGGGCCATGGGCGCGGGTGATCTGGCCACCGCCGGCCATGTAGAGCATGTCGCCCTGGCCCAGCAACTGTTCGGCGCCCTGTTCACCGAGAATCGTCCGGCTATCGATCTTCGATGTCACCTGAAAGCTAACCCGGGTCGGGAAGTTGGCTTTGATGGTTCCGGTGATGACATCCACCGATGGCCGTTGGGTCGCCATGATGAGGTGAATGCCCGCGGCCCGCGCCATCTGCGCCAGCCGTTGGATAGCCCCTTCGATCTCCTTGCCCGCCACCATCATTAGGTCGGCCATTTCATCGACAACGACAACAATGTGGGGCAGCGCATTCATATCCAGGGGTTGGTCTTCAAAGACCGGCTTCCCGGCTTCATCGAACCCGGTCTGGACGCGTCGGGTCAGTTCCTCTTTCTTCTTCCGGGCCTCCGCCAATCGGCCGTTATAACCGGTAATGTTGCGGACCCCCATTTGCGACATTGCCCGATAGCGATCTTCCATCTCCCGCACTGCCCATTTGAGGGCCACCACGGCTTTCGACGGGTCTGTAACCACGGGTGCCAGGAGATTTGGAATGCCGTCATAGACCGACAACTCCAGCATCTTGGGATCGATCATGATGAACCGGCATTCATCGGGCGTGCGCCGATACAGCAGCGATAGGATCATCGTATTGATGGCAACGGACTTTCCCGATCCCGTTGTGCCGGCGATCAACAGATGCGGCATGCGGGCGAGATCGACCAGCATCGGCCCCCCGCCGATATCTTTCCCAATCACGAGGGTAAGATCGCCACCATGTCTCTCGAACGCATCGGCGGCTAAGAGCTCCCGAAGATAAACCGTATCCCGTTTCGCATTCGGCATTTCGATACCGATGACGCTGCGGCCTGGAACAACCGCAATCCGTACCGACAACGCGCTCATCGATCGCGCGATGTCATCCGCGAGACCGACCACACGGGAGGTTTTTGTTCCGGGCGCGGGCTCAAGTTCATAAAGGGTGACAACCGGACCTGGCCGGACCTTTACGATCTCGCCCTGAATCCCAAAATCCTCGAGGACCGACTCCAGCAGCTTGGCGTTTTGGGCCAAGGATTCCTTACTGGCGCCATCGCTGGCTTTTATGACAGGTGGCGGTTCCAGCAGATCAAGGGGTGGAATCTGAAACTCTTCTGAGACCGGGAGATCAAGGCTGCCTTGACCTGGATCTTTCGCCCGTTTCCCTGGTTGGGTTTTCGCTACCTTCGGCTCCACGACGGTGGGTTCGATGGCGCGGCGCTTCTTCTTCGGCGGGACAAATTCATCGCCAAACCCGATCGCTGCGGACTCATCCGGCAACGGCGCTAAATCGTCGCCCTCCAGGGAGGGTTCGATCCTGACCCGAGGTCGTGATGCCGCTGCAGCCATTCGAGTGCGAACGGTTCGCCAAACCCAAAGAGACGCCCGTCCGATCCCTCGAAAAATCGAGCCCCACTCCTGCCGATCCAATCCGGCGGCGGATCCGAGTGACAGGACAGCACCGGCGCCGGCGACCAACGCAAGCAGGATCGTAAAGGCAAAACCCCACGAAGCTTGCATCCAGGCAACGGCTTGGGTCATCAATATGTCGCCGGTGACGCCGCCATATCCAGCGCGGATCGGCCACGCTTCGATTGTCGGCACCGGCGCGAGCGCAATGGATGCTAAAAACAATCCCGAAAGAAGCAGAACGGCCCGAAGCCATAACAAGGAAATTCCCCGTTTGCTGACCAACCGCCAGGCCCAACCGGTGAGTACAGCAGAGATCAGCCCAGAGGCAATTCCGAGGAGCTGCAAGAGAAGGTCGGCGATAACAGCACCAGGTGTTCCCAAGAGGTTCGTCGCTGCCGTACTGGTCGCGCTGTTTACGGAAGGGTCTGCAGCATTAAATGTCAGCAACGCGGCCAAAAGAGCCGCGGCCACGGCGACAATAACCATGCCCCCCAATTCGGACACCCGGCGACGGAGCTGGGCCGCGACGGCATCGGGAAGGATGGTCCGACGTCTAAGATCAACAGCAGGACTGGCCATTATCCAATTTTAGGAGGGCGAGATTGATAATAAGTTAACAAAACCTTACGGCCCGCAGAAAGGGCCCCAAAAGGAGTTATTCAAAGGATTTCGACCAGTCTCGTAAGGGCGTCCGCAACAACTTCCGGGCTCTGCACCAGTGCCAGACGGATATAGTTCTTTCCCGGATTATTGCCGGCGGCATCTGTCACCGCAAAATACTCACCTGGGATCACCTTGATCGCCCCGTCGCGCCACAGCCGTCGGGCCGCCTCTTCTCCGTCGCCGACATCGAGCCACAAATAAAAGCCTCCGGCGGGACGGTAATAGCCGAACCGGCCGCTGAGGATTTGATCCGCCCTGTCGAATTTAGCGCGATACAGCGCACGATTTTCCTCGACATGTGTCTCGTCACGCCATAAGGCCGCCGCGGCCGCCTGTAAGGGATTGGGAATTGTCGCACCGCCATAGGCCCGAAGGGTTTTAAATCGCTCGATCAAGATAGGATCACCGGCGACAAACCCCGCGCGCAGGCCAGGGGCGCTGGATCGTTTCGAAAGA
>JAQCKY010000131.1 GCA_027592155.1 Pseudomonadota bacterium | reverse complement strand
GGATGAATGCCGAGCGCGGAAACTGCTTGAGTAAATCGGGGTCCTTCATATTAAGAAGTGCCTGGCGCACCTTCTGCGTGAACCCGCCGCCATAGCTTTTGTCCGCGTCGCCGCGGATCGACCAGTTGTAGTTGGGGTACGTGGGCGTCTCCCAAATGACGCTTACTTTCGAGGTGTCAATCTTGCCGGCTTTGAGCTCTTTATGCCAAACCTTAGGGTTGACGGTACCAGCTTGGAACGCGCCAGATTGAACCAGTGCGATGGTGCGCGAGTGGTCACCGGAGTAGCCAACCCGCGAGAACACCTTATCGGGCGCCTTGCCGAAACTCTGGCGAACGAAATACTCCGGCATCAGCCGGCCCGAGGTCGAGCCCTTGGAGCCGAACGTGAACGTCTTGCCGCTGAGCTCTTTCGGGAAGCTGCTGCTCTTTTTTATTCCCGTACTGCTGTGCACGATGAAATAATTGGTAAAGGCCTGGTCTTCCTTGCCCATTGCAAGGGCCTGAGAGCCGCTTACCAGGTTGCGTGCGCGAACGCCCGACAACCCGCCAAACCAGGCCAATTGGACTTGATTGTTACGGAATGCGGTAACCGCCGCAGCATAGGATTTAACCGGGATGTATTTAACTTCGATACCCAGTTCTTTGCTCAGATAACCGGCGATCTTATTAAATCGTGTCCGGAGAGCATTTTCGTCTTGGTCGGGGATGGCGGTGAATGTGAATGTTTCCGCCGTCGCCATAGCGGTGAATGCAAAGAAAACTGCCGTAGTCGTTAGAAGCTTCTTAAACATGGTTTTTCTCCCTCTTATCGGGTTCTCATGTGTGAAAATGGGCGCCGAACTTAGTTCGGTCGCCCGGTTTGATCGTGCTTCAAGTCTCCTGGCTAAGATTAGGGAGCGGGTTCAACCGGAACCCGCCGTTATAGCGAGGTACGAATCCCCTTGGCCTTATCGTTATTATCGAAACACCACCCTATACAGGCAGATTGGCACATGCCAATGAGAATTCGCTCACGACCCCGTGAAACACTCAATAAAGAGGCTTGCGGATTACGGTTGCGCATTCATCTGTACTTCAAGATCGTGCAGCGTTTTGTAGCAGGCCAGCACGCCGTTCAAGCTTGAGTTGGGCTCCCGTACCTCATCGATTGCCGAAAAGAACTCGCGGTCCTGCAATTCGATGCCGTCAAACGACACGGCGACTTTGGAGACATCGATCGGCGCATCCTTGCCGTCGACCAAGTCGTCATAGAGCGCCTTATAGGTGCCGTTGTCGCAGATATAGCGGAAGAACGATCCGATCGGGCCATCGTTGTTGAACGACAGCGACAAGGTGCAAATGATACCGGACGTGGTCTTCAACTGGATCGACATATCCATCGCGATGCCCAACTCCGGATGCATGGGCCCCTGTACCGCCTGGGCGACAACGATCTCTTCGCCGGTCTGATAGCGGAACAGATCAACCGAGTGCGCGGCATGATGCCACAACAGATGGTCCGTCCAGGAGCGTGCACCGCCCGCCGCATTGATGTTTTTGCGGCGGAAGAAGTAGGTCTCGATATCCATCTGTTGAATTTTGATATCGCCTGCCTGGATCTTGTTATGGACCCATTGATGCGACGGATTGAACCGCCGCGTATGGCCGACCATGCAAACGAGGCCGGTTTCTTTCTGCTTGGCCTGCACCGCTTGTGCATCCGCCCAACTGTCGGCAAGGGGAATTTCGACTTCGACATGCTTGCCGGCATCCATACAGGCAATCGCCTGTTCCGCATGCATTTGCGTCGGTGTGCATAGGATAACGGCATCGACACCCGGCTGCGCGATTGCCTCATCCAACTCGGTGGTGACGTGACCGACGCCATATTTGTCGGCAATCTCTTGGGTGGGTTCGAGGCGGCGGCCGACGAGGGAAACCACCTCGACGCCGTCAATACGGGCGATTCCATCAAGATGTTTTTGGCCGAATGCACCGGCGCCGGCGAGAGCTACTTTCATTACGCGTGTTCTCCGAAGGTTTGTTTTTGACCGCTAGGTGCGGTTTTCAAGAATCAGATGTCCCACGGCCGTGTTTGAGGCCGGGACGTGATAAAATCGATGCACCTGTTCGACGTCGTCATCCATTGCGCCGCGCATCACCAGCCACATGACCAACTCGATGGCTTCTGACCCGGCATTCCGCATGTATTCGAGATGAGGCAGCTTTGCCAATTCATCCGGGTTGCTGACAAATGAGTCCAAAAATTTGGCATCGAACTCGCTATTGATCAGCCCCGCGCGCGGGCCTTGGAGCTGGTGGCTCATGCCGCCGGTGCCCCAGATTTGTACATTCAAATCTTCATCGAACGTATCGATTGCACGGCGGATCGCCTTGCCCAACTGGTAACAGCGGTTTCCCGAAGGGGGTGGAAAGACGACGACGTTCACGGCGAAGGGGATAACCTTGCAGGGCCATTCCTCGGGCTGCCCGAACATCAAGGACATGGGGACACTCAAGCCGTGATCGACTTCCATTTCATTCGCGATGGTGAGATCGAAATCGTCCTGGATAACCGATTGTGCGATATGGGAGGCGAGTTCCGGGTGCCCCTTGACGACCGGCACCGGGCGCGGTCCCCATCCTTCGTCCGCAGGCTGAAATTCATCCGCACAGCCAATGGCGAAGGTCGGGATGGTCTTCAAGTCAAAGGCGGTTGCGTGATCGTTATACACAAGAAAGACAACGTCAGGCTTGCTGTCCTTTATCCATTTCTTGGAGAATTCATAGCCCTCGAATACCGGCTTCCAGTAGTCTTCTCCGGTTTTCCCGAGATCGATCGCGGCCCCCATCGCCGGAATGTGCGATGTCGCGACGCCGGCGGTAACTTTAGCCATCGGCCTTTTCTCCTACATACCGATTACCGTCAGGAGATCTCCCGCCGCTAATCATCATTTGTGCGTACTCTTCTTGGGTCATGCCGGTCATCGTCGCAGCGGCAAACTGGAAACTGTGTCCGTCGCTGGAGAATATCTTCGACAGGAAATAGATATTGCCGCCGAGCGATATCAACCGATTATAATCCCGATCGAGAAAGGCTTGTTTTTGATCCTCGGTCATCTTCCACTCGTCGAGATAGGCCCGCTGATCTTTGTAGAACCGCTCACGGTTTTCGGCCTTCATCAGCGACATGCAGCATTGATTGAGGTGATAACCCTTTCGCAGCATGTCCGCGTCGAACACCGTCGTGCCCGGGATATCGTCATATGGTTTATCGAGTGCCACGGGTTGTCTCCTTAATCGTTCCAGTATAGGCGCATCGGATTATCGATCAGAAGCTTCTGTTGTAGGGCTTCCGTCGGTGCAATTTTCGGAATGAAATCCACCAGATTACCGTCATCGGGCATATGGGATTTCATATTGGGATGAGGCCAGTCGGTTCCCCAGATGACACGGTCGGGGAAGGTTTCCACCAGCTTCCGGGGGAAGGGAACCACATCGTCGTAAACATGCGGTGCGCCTTGCGTGAGACGCTCCGGGCAGGTGACCTTGGACCAAAAATTCTCATTTTCACGCATCAATTTGATGAAAAGCTCAAATTGCGGCCCATCGACCGGCAGTGACACATCGGGCCGCCCCAGATGATCCACGACGACCGTGGTCGGCAAAGAGGTGAAAAAATCGTAGAGCTCGGGCAATTCGGGCGCCTCGAAGTAGATGACGATGTGCCAGCCCAGCGGTTTGATGCGTTCGGCGATCCTCATCAGCGGCTCGCGGGGTAGCGAATCGACCAGCCGTTTTACGAAATTAAACCGCACGCCCCGCACACCGGCGGCGTGCAAATCTTCGAGTTCCTTGTCGCTGACATCGGCTTTCACCGATCCAACTCCCCGGGCCAGGCCGTTGGAATTTACCAGCGCATCGACCAGCGCCCGGTTATCCGAGCCGTGACAGGTGGCTTGGACGATCACGTTGCGGCTCAATCCGAGGAAATCCCTGAGTTCCCAAAGCTTCTCTTTCGGCGCGTCGCACGGTGTATATTTGCGTTCCGGCGAATACGGAAATATGTCGCCGGGCCCGAACACGTGACAGTGGGCATCGACGGCGCCGGGCGGCGGCACGAAGGATGGCTTCGACGGATTGGGATGGAACGGTAGCCAGTCGGCATCCATTTGAAACTGACTCATGGCTTCATGCCCGTAGAAATTACGATCATCGCGCGCGCCTTTTATTGATTTACGAACCGGGATTTTAGACAAGCGGAACCGGGATGGCGAACACTAATCGGTAACCGGCGCTGAAAGGGTAATCTGTGGTCTGGTATGACCCGCTTTCACTCCGCTATATTGCTGCCATGACAGCGGCCTCGACCGAACAACCATGAAGCGTTGAACGCGGGGCAGATAACAAAGTTGAATCGGGAAGGTTCCATGGGATTTTCGTTTATATTGTTCATGTTGCATGTAGTCCTCCGCTATACGGCATGGCGCTATCCCGCCTACCGGGAGCGGTTGAAAGAAAAGAACGTCGTCGCGCAATACAAGACGCTCAACGGGAAAATCGGCCGCTACTTCATCATCCAGGACGGCAAAATTTCGTCTAAGGCCGGCATTCACGAAAAGCCCGATGTCACGCTGATGTTCAAAACCGCGAAGATCGGCCGCGAACTGCTGACCCCGCCGATAAATTTTCTGGGCCTTATCGAGGCGATCAAAAATTTCAATCTAATGGCGGATGGTTCCGATGAGTTGAACGTGTGGTTCAGCCAAACCCTCATGCTCAGCCAGACAATCGGCTGGAAACACGGCACGCCCCTGCCCAACGGCGAAATCCGCTATACCAACCACACCAACGGCGGTCCTGTTTTTGTCTATGTGCGGGACGGCAAGATCATCCGCATGACACCGATCGATTTTGACGATGACGATCCGCAACCCTGGACGATCGAAGCGCGTGGCAAAAAATTCTCACCGCCCCGTAAGACCACTTTGTCGCCCCACGGTCTCGCTTCGAAATCACTGGTGAATTCGCCGAACCGGAATCTGTATCCGATGAAGCGCGTGGATTTCGATCCAAACGGAGAGCGCAATTGTCAGAACCGGGGTATCTCCGGATATGAGCGCATCAGTTGGGATGAAGCCCTCGACATTGTCGAAGGTGAGATCAAGCGGATGAACCGGCAATATGGCCCGGGTGCGATCCTGGCGGTCCGGAGTTCCCATCATACCTGGGGCAATGTCGGCTACTACATCAGTGCCTATAACCGCTTTACCAACATCATCGGGGCGACGACGACGATGTTGAACCCCGATAGCTGGGAAGGCTGGTACTGGGGCGCCATGCACCATTATGGGCATAGCATGCGGAACGGCGCCGCCGAGATTTACGGCCAGGTCGAGGACTGCCTCAAGGAATGCGAGTTGATGGTCTATTGGGCCAGTGACCCGGAAGTTACCAGCGGGGTCTATGGTGCGTTTGAGGGCACCGTCCGCCGACAATGGGCCAAGGAACTCGGAATCAAGATGGTGCATATCGATCCGTTCTTGAATGAAACCGCGGCCTGGATCGGCGGCAAGTGGATTTCGCCGTTACCGGGCACCTGTCCCGCCTTGGCGCTCGGTATCGCCCATGTCTGGATCACCGAGGGGCTCTATGACGCCGATTACGTCCGGGACCGCACCACGGGTTTCGATCAGTACGAAGCCTATATCTTGGGCACCGACGAAGAAGGCATCGCGAAGTCTCCCGCCTGGGCATCCAAGGAAACCGGTGTTTCGGAAAAGGATATTCGGGCTCTGGCGCGCGAATGGGGCGCTAAGAAAACCTATCTCGCTGCCGGCGGCATGGGCACGACGCTCGGCGGTGCCTGTCGCTCGGCGACCGGCGCGCAATGGGCGCGGGCCATGGTCTGCCTGATTGCCATGCAGGGTCTCGGCAAGCCCGGCACCAACTTCGGTAACATGCAGTTCGGCGCGCCGATTGATTACAATTTCTATTTCCCGGGTTACGCCGAGGGCGGCTTCTCAGGCGAGCTCAACCACTCCGGCGCGGCCATCAGTCTCTATCAGCGCATGCCTCATCTGCTCAGCATGAATTCGGTTCAGCAGACGGTGCCCCGGCTGAAGATGCCAGAAGCGATCATGGAAGGCACCGCCGAAGGCTATCCCATCGATCCGCGCTTCATCGAGGGGCAGTTTTTCCCGGTTCGTTATCCGTCACCGGGCCATTCGCCGGTCAAGATGATGTATAAATACGGATCGTCCTATCTGGGCACCCAGCCGGACAGCAACCGCTACGTCAAAATGTACCAGACCAATGATCTGGAATTCGTGGTCAACCAGTCGATCTGGTATGAGGGCGAGGTCGCTTTCGCCGACGTCATCCTGCCGGCCTGCACCAACTTCGAGCGCTGGGACATCGGCGAATGGGCCAATCCGAGCGGTTACGGTTATGACTGGATCGGCCAGCTCAATCACCGTGTCATTGCGATGCAACACCCGGCTCAGGCGCCGGCCGGCGAGTCTAAATCCGATGTGGAAATCTTCTCGCGGATCTGCCAGCGGCTGGGCCATGGCGCTTATTTCACCGAAGGCATGAACGAACTCGATTGGGGGAAA
>JAQCKY010000130.1 GCA_027592155.1 Pseudomonadota bacterium | reverse complement strand
ACCGGGAAACACCCTGGGACTATTTCGACGGTATCGTCGAAGACCGAATGGCGAGTTATGATATCCCTGTGCCCGCCGCTAAAAAGGAGATCGCGGCAGAGTAACCCTATGAGCCAAAGATGAGCGTTATGAGTATCTTTCCCCTGACATCATGATCGACCTTGCCACCTACCTGACGTTTGTCCTCGCAAGTTTTGCCATCGTCATCGTCCCCGGCCCAACGGTCACCGTCATCATCGCCAACAGCCTGCGGCACGGCGCTCGCGCAGGTCTGCTGAACGTCGCCGGCACCCAGCTGGGACTCATGATGATGCTGGCCGTTCTTGCCTTCGGCTTTCAGCTCGTCGTCGAGCAACTGGCCGGTGCGTTCGAGATCATCCGCTTGATCGGCGCGGCGTATCTAATCTGGCTTGGAATCAAACTGTTGCGGGCCGGCGGCTTTCAGATTGACGAAACTACAGGCCCCGCGCCGTTGCGCCGAACGGGGTCTTTCTTCTGGCAAGGTTTCCTAGTCATTTGCTCGAACCCCAAGGCACTACTCCTGTTCGGCGCCTTCATCCCTCAATTCCTGACGGCCGGCGGTGCCAGCGAGGCCGACACATTGATGCAGGTCCTGTTGCTTGGCGTGACATTTATGATTGTCGGCGCGGTGTTCGACGGCGCCTATGCCGTTGTCGCGGGCCGCGCGGGACAATGGCTGACCCGACGTCGCATCGTCGCCCTAGAGCGGATCTCCGGCGCCATCCTGGTCGCCGGCGGGATCTGGCTGGCCTTTTCACGACGGGCGTAACAATCCGTTTAAGAAGCCAATCCGACGGAACGGATACCGAGGGTTATCTTTTGGCCCGGTCCACCGACAAAATCCCCCAGGAATACCACAGACGGTTTGAAAAAAACGACTGGTAATACACCACTCGACATATTATCTAGATTTCATATAGTTAGAATTCTAATTAATCGAATCCTTACTCCCAGACGGGCGGGCGAATGGGTGCTGCACAACAACCTGATTTAATGGCATTTGAGCTGGGGCTCGTCGATTTGGCGCATCGATGGCGGCGGGTTGTCGACGATCAATTGCGGCCGCTCGGGTTATCCCAGGCGACCTGGCGCACCCTCTATTTCGTCAGTCAGGCGGGAGGGGAAATCGTTCAAAAAAATCTCGCCTTTGCGATCGGCATCGAAGGCCCCAGCCTCGTTCATTTACTGGATTCCCTTGAAAAAAGTCGCTTGATTGAGCGGAAAATATCGAGTGCCGATCGCCGCGCAAAGGCCGTTCATTTGACCGATGCCGGCAAAAAGCAAGTCCTCCAAATCCGAAAGATCCTCGAGGACGTGCGAGGCGCTCTGTTGAGCAATCTCAGCGCAAAGCAAATTACGATGAGTTTGGACGTTTTCGATCTGATTAAGTCTAACGCCGAGGACTTTGGCACCGAGGCCGTTAAAAAGGCCCAAAAGCGATGAACGCCAAAAAGCTCATCCGGCTGGTCATAATCGTGCTGATTCTAGTCGGCGGCGGTATTTGGGGCGCCCAATGGCTGCAGCATCGCTCGAACCATGTGTTCGAAAATGATGCACGGATCACGGCCGATATTGTTGCGATCAGCAGTCGGGTCGACGGTTGGGTTACCGAGGTTCCGGTATCCCAAGGCGACAATATCCGCAAAGGCAACTTAATCGCGAAAATCGACAGCCGTGACGCGGAGCTGAAACTCGCGGAGCTTGAATCCCGGCTGGAAGAACTGGAGGCGGAGCGGGAAACCATTGATGCCCAGATCAGTCTGGCGGAAAACCAGATCCGGCAACGATTTACCGTGCAAACCCATTGGGTCGAGGCGAGTGCCGCGGCCCTCGCCACCGCCGAGTCTCAAGTCAAACTGATGCGGTCCGAGTTGAACCGGATGCGACCGCTTGCCCGGCGTAACGTCGTATCGACGCAAGGCCTGGAGAAAGCCGAGACCGAATTTCTCAATGCTCAGAACCGGCAAATTACGGCCGTCGCCGAACTGCAAGCCAACAAAGCAAAGCTGCTGGAGATCAGCGCGGAACGGGGTAGCGTCACCGTCCTCAAAAAACAGCGCGCCCAGATCGAAGCCAGGAGCCGGACCCTCACCGCACAGATCGATCAGCAGCGGCTCAACGTCAAAGACCGTGATGTGATCAGCCCGATCGAAGGCGTCGTCGATAAGGTCTTTGTCGATAACGGAGAATTTGTGCGCCCTGGTCAGCGCCTCGCCTTGATCCACAACCCCAACTCGATCTGGGTTGAAACCAACGTGCGGGAAACGGATCTGCGTCATGTTGAACTCGGCGCAACGGTCAATATTTCCGTGGATGCCTACCCCGACAAACCCTTTGCCGGTCGCGTTCTCCGCATCGGCGATTCCGCTACGAGCCTGTTTGCCCTGCTGCCCAGCCCCAATCCCAGCGGCAATTTCACAAAAATTTCACAGCGGGTGCCGGTCAAGATCAGCATCGAACAGGTGGCGGAGCGGCCGCTGAAACCGGGAATGATGGTAGAGGTCGAGATTGTCATCCCCGACCGCTGATACCGCCGGCACCATCCGGCCAGCCCATGAAATCCCCGCCTTTGAACGGCGGCTGATCACGGCCACGGTGTCGATTGGATCGGTCGCCACGATTCTGACCGCGACGATCATGAATGTCGCCGTGCCCGACGTCATGGGCGCGTTCGGAATCGGTCAGGACAAAGCTCAATGGGTATCGACCGGGTTCCTGGCATCGACGACCTGCGCCATGCTGATGGCCGATTGGTCGGTTCGCCGGATCGGGCCCAAAAACACCTATATCGCCGCCATGCTGTTTTTCATCGCCGGCTCGCTGGTGAGCGGCGGTGCGGAGACTTTTGAGCAACTGGTTTTCGGCCGGGTCATGCAAGGTGCGGCAGGCGGCATCACGCAGCCATTGGCGATGATGACCATGTTCCAAATCTATCCGCCTCACGAGCGGGGAAAGGCGATGGGGATTTACGGCCTGGTGGTCATCTTGGCGCCTGCCATTGGCCCCTATGTCGGCGGCGTCACCGTGGACACCCTCGGTTGGCGCTCAATCTTTTTCCTGCCCATCCCTGTCAGTATCGTGGCGGTTTTGCTTGCCACCGTTTTCCTAAAGCCCCGCGACCCCACTATGACGGTGCCGACTTTCGATTGGCCGGGTTTTGGATTGCTGACCCTGTTCGTCGTCACCCTGCTTGTGGCGCTGACAAACGGATCGGCGGATGGCTGGCTTTCCAACCATATTCTGTTTCTTTTGGCCGCCGCCATCGTCGGCTTTTTAGGGTTTGTGTACTGGGAACTCGCAACGCCGCAGCCCTTGCTCAACGTCAGGCTCTTTGCCGGACTGCGGTTTTTTGCCGCCAACATCGTCTCCTTTGTGTATGGCGCCGCAATATTCGGATCGATCTATCTGGTGCCGTTATTCGTCCAGCTCATTCAGGGCTATACACCGACCCGGTCCGGGTTGCTCCAATTCCCTGCCGGCCTTGCCATGGCGATCGTCTTCCCGCTCGTCGGCAAATTGACGGATTTTGGTAATGAACACCGGCTGGTCGTGCTCGGCCTGCTGATCGCGGCTTTGTCATCCTATTTGATGGTCGGCGCTCATACCGATACGAGCTTTTGGGAGTTCGCCATCTGGATGATCATCAGCCGCATCGGGCTTGCGATGATATTCCCGCCCCTATCGGCCGCCGGGCTTAACGTCCTGCCACCGGCACTCGTCGGCCAAGGCTCCGGGACGATGAATTTCACCCGCTCCCTCGGCGGTGCGTTCGGCGTCAATCTCGCGGCCATCTATGTGGAGAACCAAACCGCAGGCTACCGGGCCGACCTCACCAGTACCCAACATGACGGGCGCTCGGCGACGATGGAGCTGATCGATCAGTTGCAGGTCTTTTGGTCCAACCTGGGATTGCCCGAACATTTTCAAGAACCGCTCTCACATTTGTACATCGGTAATGCCATCGTTCGGCAGGCCGAGATGCTGGCATTCCGAGAAGGGTTTCTCCTGCTGGCCGTCGTTACGCTATTGGCGGTTATTCCGGCGCTTTTCATCCGGAAAAAACCGTAGTGGGTCCGGTTCATGGCATTTCCTCTGCCGCGAGACCTCGCTAAGCTTTGCACCTACGTTGCACCAATTGGGAACAAATCATGCCGGATTCCACGCCAATTCATGAGCCGTCGAAAAACCTCGCACAGGGCGAAAAGCTGCTCGAGGATTTGCAGGCGATGGTGCCGGATTTACGGGCGCGGGGACGGGCAGCGGAAGAAGCAGGGCGGATTCCCGAGGAGACGATTGACGAATTAAAACGCATTAGGGCGTTCCACGCGGCAGTGCCTGAGTCCTATGGCGGCATGGAGGTGCCGTTCCCCATCATTCCGCAGATATTCCGGATTCTGGGCCGGGGCTGCACGTCGACGGCTTGGTGCATGGGGTTCCTGATCTATCACAGCTATCAGTTCGGCCATTATAACCGCAAAGCCCAGGACGAATCGTTCGGTGCGCGGGGCTATACCATGGCCGCCGGTCAGGTTGTGCCCGGCGGCGAGGCCGTGCGCGTCGAAGGCGGATATCGCCTTACGGGGCGCTGGGGGTACAACACCGGCATTCTGCACTGCGACTGGATGGCCGTACCGGTTCCGGTCAAGGAGGCTGACGGCTCCTCGGAGCTCTACCGCTTCTATCTGCCCGCCGGAGACTTTGAAGTGCTCGATACCTGGCATGTTGCGGCGATGCGCGCGACGGGGAGCCGCGATGCCACCCTGGACAACGTCTTTGTTCCCGAACACCGCGCGCTTTCCGTGCAAAGATTGCGCGACCATACCGGGCCGGGGCTGGAGATTAATAAGGGGCCGCTCTACCGCGTGCCGGTGCTGACCTATATGGCGTTCGGCACGGTGGGGCCGTTGATCGGTGCCGCAGAAGCGATGTTCGAACTGGTCAGCGATATTCTCAAAACCAAGGTCGGCGCCTATTCCGGCGCCAGCCAGCAAGGTCTGATGACCCAGCGTGTCCGCCTCGCCCGCATCGATATGGAACTGCAATCGGCAATCGGCTTGTTTGAGGGCAAGATGGATTTTATCTGGCAACGCCTTTGCCGGGGCGAGACCTTTTCCCGCGAAGAACGGTCCGAAATGCGGATGGTGGTCTCTCACCTGGCGCGAAAATGCCGCGAGATCGTCGATGAACTGACACAGGCCGCCGGGTCGCGCGGCAATTACCTGGACTCTCCGATCCAACGCTTCTCCCGCGATGCCAACGCGCTCGCGACCCACGCGATTTTCGAGTTCGACCATGTCGCCAATCTTTACGGCGGCACAATGCTGGACGTGGATTTGCCGCCGGACGCGATGATTTAGGAGGCTGTTTTTTCCTCAGCGGCGATCATCTCCTCTATAATACGGCGCGCCCAAACCGAGCCGGCATCGATATTAAGGCTGCGCAGCACAAGATCGGGATTCTCGTCGATCGTTTTCTGTTGAGCTTCAACCACAACCTGATCTTCGACGAAGATATTGGCGTTGGCGTCGCGTAGCTGGGTCGTCAGCGATTGATCGCGAAGCCGGTAATTGCGGACCAAGGACCAGAAATACATGCAGGTCCCATCCGTCTCGGGCGTGATGGTATTCAACACACGGCCGTTGACGCCGTCGGATCGGTCACCCTCAAACGCGCCGGTTCCCGTCATTGCGACCCCGACATCGAGCACTATGGTACAGGGAGCCTCGAACCGGATGATTTGCCAGCGATCGACATTACCCGGCCTCCCCAGTTGGGCGCGCCAAAACGGCGGCGCATCGATATTCAACGTCCATCGGGTCGAAGTGACGGTACGTCCGTCTTGCGTGGTGTCCATCGGCGCCTCGGCCACATGCTCGTTTCCAATGCTCGTCGCATGGACAAAAGATTCGTGGGTGAGATCCATGAGATTATCGACGAATAGCCGGTAATCGCATTTTGCGAACATGGTTTGGCCGTCGCCTTCCCATTCAGGATCGTCGTTCCAATGCATATCCGGGATGAGCGCGGGATCGGCTAAATCGGGATCGCCGGGCCAAACCCAGACGAACCGGTACCGGTCGACAACAGGATAGGACCGAACGCAAGCCGACTTTATAAGCTTGTCTTGCGAGGGTATCCGCACACACCGGCCGGTGCCGTCAAAGGTGAGGCCGTGGTAATGGCAGACAATATCATCGCCGTCGAGTTGGCCCATGGAAAGCGGAAGCAGCCGGTGCCAACAGGCATCCTCGAGGGCGGCGATTGAGCCGTCCGACTTTCGCCAAAACACCATCGACTTGTTACAGACCGTTCGTGCCAAGGGCTGGCGCCTTCCGACTTCTTGGCTCCAGGCCGCGGCATACCAGGCATTGAGCGGAAAAGTCGGGACCGCTTCGCCTCGACCGTTATTTTGGTCTCCCATCATCATGCCCCTTCTAGTTTGCGCCGCCGTTTTAACCCCCCGCCTGTAGCCAACGCTCCTCCTTGGCATAGAACGCCTAGAGCAAGTCCGGGCGGTCGTCGCCGATCAATTCCGGATTCACATCATAACCCTGGCGGATCTGATTATAGGCAAGGAATTTGTAGGACGACCGCAGCGTCTTGATCAG
>JAQCKY010000129.1 GCA_027592155.1 Pseudomonadota bacterium | reverse complement strand
CCTTTGGGAGTTGCATCTCCAATACACCGCAATTGTAGACCGCGCAATCGATGGGCGGGGCGCAATAAATGCTTGGAGCTGCGGTTTCAATCTCCGATCACGAAATCGCATTTCCGCTGATATTCAGCCCGAATATGTTGACGGCAATCCTAGACACGCTATATGTAGCCCGTACCACAGGCCCACCCGCGACCATATTCCTGTCTGGATAGCTTTTGACTGATTCCGCGCGACCACTCCGTATTTTACTCGCACAACCGCGTGGGTTTTGCGCGGGTGTTGAGAGGGCGATTGAGATCGTCGAACGGGCAATCGATCTCTATGGCCCGCCGATCTATGTCCGCCATGAGATTGTCCATAATAAACGGGTGGTTGAGACGCTGCGGAAGAAGGGCGCAATCTTCGTTGAAGAGATTGCCGATATCCCCGACGGTGGCGTGACCATCTTCAGCGCCCATGGAATTTCCGAGGCCGTCGAGCATCAGGCCCGGATACGTCAATTGCCGGTGATCGATGCAACCTGTCCGCTGGTCTCCAAGGTGCACCGCGAAGGCCAAAACCATGTTGAGCGGGGCCGAGACGTCATCTTAATTGGACACAAAGGTCATCCCGAGGTCGAGGGGACGCTTGGTCGGATCGATGGCGGAGCCCATTTGGTTACGCGGATTGAAGACGTCGCCGATTTGGTTGTCCGAGACCCTGACAATGTTGCCTACGTTACCCAGACGACGTTGAGTGTTGATGACACCCGCGGCATTATCGAGGCGTTAAGATTAAAGTTTCCGAAGATTGTCGGTCCCGATGTTCGGGACATATGCTATGCCACCCAAAATCGTCAGCAATCTGTCCGGGAACTGACCGACGGCACGGATTTGCTATTGGTTGTTGGCGCTCAGAACAGCTCCAACTCCAACCGCCTCAGAGAAATCGGCTCTGAGCGGAATATTCCGAGTTATCTGATCGATGACGCCAATGGTTTCGATCCGGTCTGGCTTGAAGGCGTCGAGGTTGTCGGAATTACGGCAGGCGCTTCCGCGCCTGAGGAGCTGGTTCAGGAGTTAATTTCAAAATTGTCGAGTTACGGCGAAGTTGTCGTCGAGGAACTCGGCGGGATAGAGGAAAATATGCAGTTCAAACTCCCCAAGGAGCTACTCGACGCCGAAAAAAGCTCCGCTCTTGATACTGCGGGAGCCTAAAGGTCATGGCCGTTCCTTTGATCCAGCAAATTCGGGTTGGCGCTTACATTCTGAAGCAGAAATTTTCGGGCGTGGAGCGCTATCCGCTGGTGCTGATGTTGGAACCGTTATTCCGCTGCAACCTGGCCTGCCCCGGGTGCGGGAAGATCGACTATGAGCCGCATATTTTGGACCGTCGCCTGAGCCTCCAGGATTGCATCGACGCGGTAGAAGATTGTGGCGCCCCGATTGTCTCGATACCCGGTGGCGAGCCGCTTTTGCATCGTGAGATGCGGGAAATCGTCGAGGCCCTCGTGGCTCGGAAAAAGTTCGTTTATCTTTGCACCAATGCCCTGCTTCTGGAAAAACGGATCGATCAGTATCGGCCAAGTCCTTATTTGACGTTCTCCGTCCATCTGGATGGCCTTGAAGAAGAGCATGACCGGGCCGTCAATCAGGAAGGCGTTTTCAAACGCGCCGTAAAGGCCATCAAGTTGGCGCGCGACAAGGGTTTCAGGGTCAACGTAAACTCCACCGTATTCGACGGTGTGCCGGCGGAGCGGGTTGCCGAATTCTTTGATTTTGTGACCGACGAACTCGGCGTCGAAGGCATTACGGTGTCTCCGGGCTATGCCTATGAGCGAGCGCCCGACCAGGAGCATTTCCTAAACCGAACCAAGACAAAAGAGTTGTTCCGGGACGTTTTCCGGCTCGGGGCTGGGAAAAAGTGGCGGTTTAGCCAGTCGTCTCTGTTTTTGGATTTCCTGGCCGGCAACCAGACCTATCGTTGCAAGCCTTGGGGAAACCCGACGAGAAACGTCTTCGGCTGGCAACGGCCCTGTTATCTTCTCTCCGAGGGATATGCATCCTCCTTCAAGGAGCTGATGGAGGAAACCGAATGGGATCAATACGGCACCGGCAACTACGAAAAATGCGCCGATTGCATGGTCCATTGCGGGTATGAGCCGACCGCGGTTGCCGATACCGTTGCGCACCCGATAAAGGCGCTGATGGTAGCGCTCAAAGGCGTTCGCACGGATGGCGAAATGGCGCCGGAAATTTCCTTGGAAAACCAGCGGCCCGCGGAGTTTGTATTCGAGGCGTTAGTCGATAAGCTCAGCAAGCCCGAAGTCGACACCACCGAGCGCAGCGACGCAGCGTAAGGTCGACAACGCGTCCCCATACGGGCGAGAGAGTGCCAGCAGCTGCGGCAATTGCTGCGGACGTTTCAGCAATTCCCAGACAATCCGACCTATAAGGATCTTCCCCTCATCGCTGACGGCGCGTTGCGCCGCGATTGGTAAGGCGTGTGACGCTGTGTCCGCGATTGCGCGAACGGCAATAAAACGCGTTTCGGTTTCTTGGCAAATTCGAGCGAGCGCAAAGCTCTCCATATCGACTGCGTCGGCGCCGGTCGTCCGGTGAATCTCATTCTTCTCGGACACCGATGCGAGGATGGTGCGACTGCTGAAGAGTGCGCCGTGCTTGACGGGGATCGGGGATTTTTCGACCTGAGATAGTCGTTGCTCGAGCAACTGGGCCCAGGGACGATCCGTGGCAAAGTTTCCGTCGGCGTCATCGATAATTCGATCGGCGAGAACCAGGTCGCCGGCCCGAAGGTCGGGGTTTAAGGCTCCGGCGACACCAAAACTGATCAGGCCGTCGCAGCCATCCGACAGGAATTCCCGCACCGATGGGAGTATCTGAGTGACGTTCGGGCCTGCTTGGAACACCTGACATCGGCTATCTGCTGGGACCTTGGGGAGGCAGTCAGCCTCCCTTTGGAACCCTGTAATGACGCAGAGGCGGGGCACTACAACCCGTGTGCAGGCCGCAGAGAATTGCTCGATTTCAGATTTCTATATCGTGCTAGCGCCCAGAGAGGAAAATAGACCGCATAACCGTGATACTGGAGGTAGAACACTTTTGGAAATCCGACGGCGTTATAGTGTTGTTCGGTCCAGTTGCCGTCGCTACTGCGTTCGTCCAATAGATAATTGATGCCACGACGCACCGCGTCGGACTCAACCTCACCCGCACACATCAACGCCAATACGGCCCAAGAGGTCTGCGAAGGAGTGGATGCCTTGGACACCGCTCGCTGATCTTCCCAGTAGGTCGAGCAATCCTCGCCCCAGCCGCCGTCAGAGCGCTGTTGCGCCTTGAGCCAAGCGACCGCACGCGTAAATGTCGGAGAGGTCGGGTCTTCCCCGGCAGCGTTCAGAGCGCTCAACACGGACCAGGTCCCGTAGATATAATTGGTTCCCCATCGGCCGAACCAGGAGCCATCCCCTTCTTGTTCACGTAACAGAAAATCGATGCCGCGCGAAATAGACGGGTGGGATCGGTCATACCCTAACTGGCAGAGCATGCTCACGGAACGTGCCGTCACATCCGCTGTCGGCGGGTCCATCAATGCACCATGGTCGGCGAAGGGAATGTGATTGAGCAGGCGGTAATCATTATCGGCGTCGAAGGCGGCCCATCCGCCGTTTTTGGACTGCATCCCCATGACCCACTGCGCACTCCTATCGACAGCGTCTTTCGTGCCGGCAGGATCTGCCCGGTGCAAGGCCATGGCGACGACGGCCGTATCGTCGACGTCAGGGTAATAGTCATTGTTATACTGAAATGCCCAGCCACCCGAAGGAATGTCCGGCCGTCGAACCGCCCAATCCCCCCGGGCTTCCTTGACCTGCCGGTCCAGGAGCCAACCTGTCGCTTGGCTAACGGCATTCGATGAACCCGGATTGCCAACCTCCATCAACGCATGGGCTGCTAGGGCGGTGTCCCAGATCGGCGATAGACAGGGTTGGCAATAAGCCATGTCCTCTTTTTCGACGAGCAGGTCATCGATTGCCTTACGTGTCTGTACGAACCCGGGGTGGTCTCTCGGATAACCGAGGCAATCATAGGCCATGACGGCGTTCGCCATTGCCGGAAAAATTCCACCCAGACCGTCTTCGCCGTTAAGGCGAGGGGCGATGAAATCCAACGCCTGCTTGATCCCCCACCGCGTTAGGAATTTTGGGATCAGGGGCTGCAAAGGGTTGGCCAATCGGTCGAGGCCGATAATCAGTTTCCCCAGCCAATTGCCGTGAGGGTTCGGGAGCGGAAATTTGCTCTTGTCCGGCGGTGAGACGAACAGTTCCCGGATGCCGATATTGCGGGGATTTTGCGCTTTCGGTTTCACAGACGCGAGAATAAGCAGCGGAACCATCACCGTCCGGGACCAATAGGACATTTTGTAGATATGCCAAGGAAACCAGCTGGGGACGAGAAGGAATTCGACCCGGGATACAGGTGTCGCGCGCCAGGGAATTTGTTCGAACAGGGCAAGGGCAAAGCGCGTAAACACGTTTGAGTTGGCAGCCCCACCCGCGGCGAGAATTGCCTCGCGTGCCCGGACCATGTGAGGGGCATCGGGGTCATCTCCCGCCAATTTCAGGGCAAAATAGGCTTTGACCGATGCACTGACATTCATCTCGCCGTCATGGAAAAGCGGCCATCCGCCGTCGTCGCCCTGGACGCGGCGAAGATAGACGGCCAGCTTCTGCTCAATCCGATCGTCTATCTCGCCGAGATAGTGATTGAGCATTATATATTCGGCCGGAATTGTCGCATCGGCCTCAAGTTCAAATACCCAATGCCCGTCTTTTCCCTGGCTCTCTTGTAGGGCATTTGCTGCCGCTGCAATTGCGGGGTCAAGACGATCCAGATCGGTATCGGAGTGCTCTCGGCGCAAGTCGTCCATTTAGTATCGTCAATCCGCAAAGGTTAGTATGTTTAGCGTCCTGTATCGGCGCTTTTTCAATCTAAACTCTGGTGTGTGTCCAGAATGCGTCCTTGTTGGTTGGTTCACGTGATTTGTCAAGGATTCTAAACGTCTACCGGGGTGGCAGAGCAACCATGATGACATCGAGAACGTGTTAATATTATTAATTCCTATCGAACCGGTAGCACGAGGCACCGAATAGCGAGTATTAACTTCTCAGCCTTTGAGAGGGATACGCGCGTTCCGAAATCACGCCATCCGGCCCGCCGCAATTTGAGGAAAAGACGGTGGTAGATATGCATCATGATCGCCGCCGGGCGGATATCGCGATAATTGCATTGTTGGATCAAGATATGCGATTCGGCATACCTTTGTTCGGCGAGTTGTGCGAGCTCTCGGCAAACGGCGCTTAGATTTGGCGCGTTGACCAGAACGGTTGGGTCCTGGACGGTAATTCCGTGACGCCGCAAATAGTCAGCGGGAAGGTAGATATGATTACGTTCGGCATCTTCCGCGACATCGCGCAATATGTTTGTGAGTTGAAGCGCTTGTCCGAGCGATTTGGCCAAATCTTTGCCCAATTGATCTTCGACCCCGAAAATTTTGGTCGAGAGCCGCCCAACGGTACAGGCGACCCGATCGCAATAAATCTGAAGCGTTTCCATGTCCGGAATTTGGAGGGTGTCGACGGCATCCATCTCCATGCCGTCGATCAGGCCGAGGAAGTCCTGTTTATCGAGGCCGTAGTTTGAGACGGGGCCGGCAAGGGCGAGGGCGATCGGATGTGTGGGATTGCCGGCGAACAGGTTTTCCGTTTCTCGGCGCCACTGCCTGAGGTCAGCCCGTTTTTGGTCCAGAGTATCCGACCCGTCGGCGATATCGTCGACCACGCGGCAAAACGCATACACGGCGAACATCGCCGCGCGTTTTTCGGGCGGCAGGAGGCGCATCGCCCAATAAAACGAGCTTCCCGACCGCCGCACCATCCCCTCGATATCGACCGCGGGTGCGGGGAGGGGGGCGGGATGATCACGGGGATCGGTCATGCGCCGGGGGACTTTCTGTCTGTTTTATGCAGTTCGCCATAATGTCGGCCTTTCCAACCCGGCGCGTTGCCGAACAAATACAATCGTCCGGAATCAATCGTCATCAGGGTATAGAGACCTGCAGCGACAGGCAAAAACAAGCTGCTCCAAAGCGGCACACGATAGCGGAGCAGGATCGGCGCGTATGACAGAGACATCAGTATCCAGGCCGCCAGCCCGGGCACCCAAATTTGATCGTTATTCAAATAGGCCCCGGCGATGGTTGCGACCGGCGGCATGCCATAGACGATGAAGAGGCCGATAACGGTCCCAAGGAGGGCGACGACGGAATGGTTGAGTTGCACGAAGGCGGTCCGTCGCACCATCTTCCAGATATCGTTCAGGGAGTTATAGGGACGGAGGCTGGTCGCCCGTTTGGAAAGATAGAGGCGAATGGGGGCGTGCCGTTTGATTTCCACCGCAAGCGCGCAGTCGTCGATGATCCGGTCCCGGATGGTTTCCACACCGCCGATGGCGTCGAGGTCGGCGCGCCGAACCAGCATGCACCCGCCCGCGGCACCGGCTGTCCTGCGGGATGGGTCGTTGATCCACGAGAAGGGATAGAGTTTTTGAAAGAAATAGAGGAAGGCGGGAATGA
>JAQCKY010000128.1 GCA_027592155.1 Pseudomonadota bacterium | reverse complement strand
ATAAGCTGATCGAAAAAGGTAAAAAACTGGCGGCCCATATCATGGAAGCCGCCGAGGGCGATATCGAATTCGAAAATGGCAATTTCACCGTCGCCGGCACCGACAAATCGGTCGGCATCAAGGAAGTCGCGATGAAATCCTTCGTGCCGATGATTCTGCCCCCAGGGATGGAAGTCGGTTTTTACGAGCGCACCACCTACACGCCGCCGGCACCGAGCTATCCCAACGGCTGTCATGTTTGCGAAGTGGAAATTGACAAAGACACCGGTAAAACCGATATCGTCAGCTACGTCGCCGTCGATGATGTCGGTACGGTGGTCAACGCATTGACCCTGGAGGGTCAGGTCCACGGCGGCATCGTCCAGGGTGCCGGACAAGCCCTGATGGAAAACATCGCCTACGACCCGGAGTCCGGCCAAATGCTGTCGGGGTCGTTCCAGGATTACGCCATGCCCCGCGCCGACGATTTCCCAAGCTTCTATATCGGCAGCAACCCCGTGCCCGCGACGACCAACCCGTTAGGGATCAAGGGCGCCGGCGAAGCCGGTACCACCGGGGCGTTGCCGGCGGTGATGAACGCGATCAACAACGCGTTGGCGCCGCTGGGCGTACGTCACGCCGAAATGCCTCTGACACCGGAAAAAGTCTGGCGGATCATGAACGAGGCGGCTTAGATTTTGCCTGAAACTCATGCTTCGATCAAAGCCGGTTTACCAGCTTAATCAACTCGCTGCGTTGCCGGGCGGTCGGCATAATGCCACGCGCAGCGGCCATGTTCTCGCGCATGTGATCGACCCGCCGGGTCGCCGGAATCGCAACCGTCACCGCCGGATGAGAAACTACGAATTTCAGCAATAGCTGCGCCCAGCTCGTCGCGCCCCATTCGGCGGCAAAGCCGGGCTGCGGCTCGTTGCCGATGTGACGGAACAATCCCCGCCGCTGGAACGGCCGGTTAACGATCACGGCAATGCCCTGGTCTAAGGCCGTCGGCAACAGGCGATCCTCCACCTCGCGGTCGAGAGGATTATAAGTCAGCTGCACAAAATCGAGTTCTTCGGTCTTCATTAAGGCTTCGAGATCGCGGTGGCGGAGGCCATGGGATGTGGTGATCCCGAGATAGCGGATACGCCCGGCGTCTTTAGCGGCACGTAACGTATTAAGATGTTCCCGCCAATTCAGAAGATTATGCACCTGGAACAAATCGAACTTCGGCTCCCCCCAAAGGCGCTCCGACTCCGCCATTTGCCGCCGGCCCGCGCTGGGCGATGGCGTCCAGATTTTTGTTGCTGAAAATAACGGGGTCCAGTCGGTTACCCGTTTAAGGCAATACCCAATCACTTCTTCGGACGAGCCATACATCGGCGATGAATCGACCAGCCCGCCGCCTTCGTCGAAGAAGGCCTGCAAAACCCTGACCCGCTCTCTGAGAAGAGCCTTCCCATCCGCGACATTGAACGTAACGAAGGTTCCCATCCCCATGATCGGAATGCGCTCACCGCTTTTGGGGATCGCTTTGGTTGGGATCGTCGCTGCGCCAAACGCCGGAAATCCGGTGACCATACCGGCACCCGCAACGGCGGCACCTGCCAAAAATTTCCGTCGGTTGATCGGCCTTAAAAGCTTACGCATCGCACCCTCGCGACTCTGTCGATGTCCAGTCCGGCAATTTAGCCGGGGATTGATAGCGTCACCAAGGGTTGCCGCTTCAAATCACCGTGTTTACGCCGCCCCTACGTCACGCAGCACGTCAACGGCGGCGGCATGGTCGCGCAGGATGACCTCGATATAGTCCGGCGGGGCCTCGTCGCCTTCGTCGGTCAGGAGACGGCCGGGACGCTCCGGCGCGCGGCCAAAGCCGCAGGGCGCCGCCAATCCAAATTCCGGCAGATATTTCTTTATAGATTTCAACTGACCGGCGAGCCCATCCGCGCCATGCATGTGATGGATCGCCCCCACATAAGCGCGCGCACCCAGGAGTTCCAAGTCTGCAAGGGGCTGGAAGAACTTCTCGTCGGCGACACCCAGAGTGGGAAAATGAACAAAATCAACCCGCCGTCCGCTGGCCGCACAGAGTGCATTCAACAGCAAAACCGTTCCCATCGAATCCGGCGGCTGGCGTCCGGGCCACCCGTCGAGAGTGCCGTAACAAGAGTGATACCCCAGCGCGACCGTCTCGGGAATGGCTGCGCAAATCTCCGTCGCCGGCGCGGACACCCTGGCGGCTTCGATGCGGGCGCCCTCGATATCACCCTGGTTCAGGAATAATTCGATCAGACGATTTTCGATCGCGAGATCGAATTGGATCGCCAGCTCCTCAGGGGGGATATGCTTGATCATTTCCGCCACCTCGGCGGCAATCGCCGTCGTAAAGCCGGGCGCGACCTTCTCCAAATCATCCGGGTCGGGAATGAAATTGGCAATGCAGCTATAGGTCAGGGGAATACAAACCTGGAACCGCAAATGCTGGGGAATGACCCCGTCCTTTTTGAGCTGCCGGAACACGAAATAGGAATTGATGGCATCGCGGGTATAACCCAGCCGCCAGCCCGGATCGCCGAACCGCACCAGATCGACCCCATCCCGAACCCGGAACTGGTATTGGTCATGGATGCCCTGGGGCCGCCAGTTCTCCACGCCGTTCTCATCTGCTGATGGATAGCTGAGGGTTTCGATATCGCGGTGCCCGTTCAACACCCGATGGCCGATGCCGTCAATCCAGTAACGGCGATCGCCGATTTCGCCGTCGGGAAGATATGCAAGGGAATCGCCCAGGCGAGGCGCGAAAGTACGAAACACCTCTTCAGGTGTATCGAGCGGAATACTGCCAACCAGCAGTAGATCATGAGACATGGAGGGCTCCCTTGAAGACGAGGGCTTGAAGCACCCGCCGGTTGGTTAAACGGCCATCTTCGCCGTGCCGTTCATATGGCCGTTGGCGCGCTCTTCTTTTAAACGCTCAGCCACCAGGAATGCCAGTTCCAGCGCCTGCCGGCCGTTCAGCCGGGGATCGCAGTGGGTGTGATAGCGGCTGGAGAGATCAGCCTCGGTGATGGCGTGGGCACCACCGACGCATTCCGTGACGTCCTGACCGGTAAGCTCGAAGTGAACGCCGCCGGGGTGCGTGCCCTCGGACCGGTGAACCGCGAAGAAGCCTTCGACTTCTTTGAGGATCTGATCGAAATGGCGGGTCTTGTAGCCATTGCCACTTTTTACCGTATTGGCATGCATCGGATCACAGGACCAGACGACGTGGCGACCTTCGGCTTTTACCTTTCGCACGAGGGGAGTCAGTTTTTCTTCGACACTGTCGGCGCCCATGCGCGAAATCAGGGTTAGGCGGCCAGCCTCATTCTCCGGGTTCAACACATCGATCAGCTCGATTAGGTAATCAGGATCGGTTGTTGGGCCGACTTTGCAGCCCAGGGGATTGGCAATGCCCCGCATGAACTCGATATGGGCGGCATCCAGCTGACGAGTTCGGTCGCCCATCCACAACATATGCGCGGATGTGTCGTACCAATCGCCTGAGGTTGAATCGACGCGGGTCATCGCCTGCTCATAAGGCAGCAGCAGCGCCTCGTGCGAGGTGAAGAACTCCGTCTCGCGAATTTGCGATGTCGTGTCCGCCGTGATGCCGCACGCCGCCATGAAGGCCAATGTCTCATCGAGACGATCGGCGAGATCTTGGTAGCGTGCGCCCAAGGGCGAGTCGGCAACGAAGCCCATATTCCACTGATGCACCCGGTGTAGATCGGCGAACCCGCCCTGTGCGAAGGCGCGCACCAGGTTGAGTGTCGCGGCGGACTGAAAATAGGCCTGCTCCATACGGGCCGGATCGGGAATGCGCGCGGCTTCGTTGAATTCGATACCGTTGATGATGTCGCCGCGGTAGCTGGGCAGTTCGACACCGTCGATGGTCTCTGTATCCGCTGAGCGCGGCTTGGCGAACTGACCGGCCAAGCGGCCGACTTTGACGATCGGGCACGCGGCACCAAAGGTCAGCACGACGGCCATCTGCAGCAAGGCGCGGAAACTGTCACGGATGTTATCGGGATGAAATTCGGCAAAGCTTTCGGCGCAATCCCCGCCCTGAAGGAGGAACGCCTCGCCCATGGCAACTTTGGCCAGATCGCGCTTGAGGTTACGAGCCTCGCCCGCAAACACCAACGGCGGATACCCGCTAAGGCGCTTCTCGGCAGCCTCTAAGGCAGCCTGGTCCGGATAGGCCGGAACCTGTTGGATTGGCTTTGCCCGCCAGCTGTGGGGCGTCCATGTCGTCGCCATGACAGTCTCTTTCCTTGGCTCGAATTTAGAATTCCTAGGGTCGCACCAATTTGCTGCGCGAAAGGCCGCATTCTATACGCGCATCGGCCGATTTATTCAATCATTGAGGCCGGATTCACTTGACTACGCATTTACAGAACGAAAGCTTCAGAAACCGACAGAAACCCCTGAACGGAAGCGCCAGTATTTATGATGTTTGAGCTAATCGGATTACATAGATCTTGAAAATTCCAAATACTGCCCATCGCAAGTGAATGTGATCGGGGTCGTTGCCGCAACCAAACTCAACCCCTAGTCGATGCTGCCAGGCGGAATTTTAGGAGCTTCTTTCGAGATTCCTGAAATTATCAGGGGAGTAGAGACTCCGACCTGAACAGCAAGAAGGGCATTAAGAACCGCGCCGGACTGAATATAGACAACAACCAAAGCCCCACCCAATAAAATCATAAACCCAGTAACAACCCAATAAATATATGACTTAGACCAATCAGGAAGATTTTTTTGCCTCAACTCGTCTCTTACGTTCCACCACTTTAGAACTTCGGCAGCGACCCCGCCCCCACATCCAAACAAGAACCCTTCAAATCCCGTCATGTCGCGATCAAGGCTTGGAGCGTTAGGTAGATGATGACGAGGATGAAACGATGGTAACCACATTCGAGGCAAGTTCGCGAAAAGTAGGGTTTCTCTCGCGAAGCGTATAAATCAAACGCCCTTTTTTATCCGTTGATAGCCCACGTCGAACGTCTTTTTCATGTTCGGCAAGTAATTTTTTAATCACCGTTTCATCGAGATCGGTCTCGCGGGCAATACCTTCGATGGTCCGAAATTCGAACTTGGGATTTGCTAATGCATTGCGAACCTTATCCCACGCAGGCATTGCAGTCTGAAAACCTAGTGTATCGTGTGTTACTGACATCATTTTACCGGGACAGAACCCAAAATTTATGCGTATTACTTAATATCATAATAATTACGCATTTTCCAGATACTGCAACATAAAATTGTCTTAACTGAACCCCTATGCTCTTATAAAGAGCTCTAAGTATTCTGCAACTTTCTTGTGGTCGTGGAAGGCTAGACTCTGCGTCACGTAACCGCCCGGTCCAAGGTCTGAGGTGCAAACAGTTCTTCCGGCGTGAGCTTACGGTGAGCAACCCCCTGGGCGTGCCCAAAACGTAAAAACGCCTCGATGGTCGCGCGGTTGGGCTCAAGGCCATAAGGCCAGATATCATCACCAAAGAGGCCCTGCATCTCCCGCGCGGCTTCCGCGCCCCACGGTACCGGAGCAACCGCATGGGACATCTTCAAGGCACGCTCGACTGCTGCATCTTTGGCCTGCTCAAAGGCCTCAAAGACATTCACCGCGACCCAGGGATAATTCTCCAACACCGAATTATGGATGGTCAGGATATGCATAATCGGAAAAATGCCGGTTTCCTTGAAATAAGCCTGCTCCTTGGAGCGCGCATTTTGCACTAGCCGCTTAATCCGCCGGTCGCCGTCCCGGAATGGTTTCGGGGGCAGTGCCGTGATCGCGCAATCGATATCGCCGTCGAGCAACATCTGGCTCAACGACTTATCGGTGAACGGCGTGACGCTCATGCCCTTGGGCAGTTTCAGCTTCACCGGCTCCGGCCGGCCCGGCTGATCGACCCCGGTTTGGAACCATTTGATGGATTTGAGATCGACCCCGACCGTCTCGGCCAGCCAGCCCCGCGCATAAATCGTCGCCGTCTGCGCCCATTCCGGCACCCCGACCCGCTTGCCCGCGAGATCTTCGGGCGACTTGATCTTGGAGCCTGACCGCACAAAGAACGACGAGAATCGCGCCACCCGCGAGGGGAACACTGGGATCGCCGTCATCTCATTTCGGCGCTGCGACACAAGCGAGATATAACGCCCGAACGACATCTCCGAGATATCGAAATCCCCATAACGGGTCATCCGATGAAAGATGTAATGGGGCTCCTCATAGATCATCGGCGTGATGTCGATACCTTTGGCAGTAATCTTCCCCGACACGATATCGCGTACATGATCGTAGTCGCAGCAGGCGAGCGAGAGGTTAATATTATTCATCAACTATTCCGCCGCCTCGGCTTGTTCCGGGTCGGGCTCGGGCGTGCGCATGGTGACGAACTCTTCCGCCGCCGAGGGATGGATGCCCGTGGTGCGGTCGAAATCCGCCTTGGTCGCACCGGCCTTCATGGCGATGGCGATGCCCTGAATAATCTCTGGCGCGTCCATGCCGACCATATGGCAGCCGACAACGAGGTCCGAATAGCGGTCGACGATGAGTTTCATGAAAATACGCTCATCGCGGCCGGACAAGGTGTGCACCAAAGGCTTGAAGCCGGAAGT
>JAQCKY010000127.1 GCA_027592155.1 Pseudomonadota bacterium | reverse complement strand
GATCAGGGTCACGCCCATGATCGGGTAAATCGCAATGCCGATGGTGCCGCCGAGGGTGGTGATGGCGATGGCCCGCCCGCGAAAGGCATCGAAATACCGCCCCATCGAGGTCATCGCCGTGTGCCCCATCAGACCTTGGCCGAACAGGGGCAGCGTGAATATCGCGAACCCCAACAGGACAACCGAATGAACGACGGATATAAAGAACGCCGCACAGACTGCGCCCAAACAAACGCAAGCCGCGTAGTAACGAAGATCAACCCGGTCGATCAGCCGCCCAAACCACGGCAAGCAGGCCGCACTGCCAAAGCCGCCAAGGCTGTACAACAAGCCATACTCACCGTTCGAAAGTCCGAATTCCTGGCGAATTTCTCCACCGAATACGGCGATGTAATAGGTTTGGCCGGTGCTGGCGAACAACGTCATCAGCACGCCGAAGCTCAAAAAGCGGCGGTTGTCGCCGAGGAACCGCACATAGTCCAGGCGGGCGATCCGTGAAATGAAGCTGTCATTGGGCGGCATGAAAATCCGTAATCAAGCCTTGTAATGCCAAAGGCCGATCCGAAAATTTATCAGAAACACGCTCTATGCAAACGCTTTCGACGAAAGCCGACGCAGGCCCCGGCTATATTTAACGGGATATCGCATCCACCAACGGTACCACCCACTGAGACCGATGAGACGTGGGTTTAGGAACAAAACGTCACCATGAAAATTCCGGGTAAAGACGACGTGGAAAAAACCAAGCCCCGTCAACCGGTCGATGACACGGCGGACATCGGGCCCCATCGAAGCCTCCATAAAGTCATGAAACTCGATGGTGATCTGAGCGACATCGCAAAGAAGATCATCCGATGCCGTATCGAACATTGCGATCTCTGCGCCTTCAATATCGACCTTGATCAAATCGATCTGCGTTGCCCCGATAAGGTTCCGGAAGCTTTCCAAGGTTGCCCCCGGCACTGTTTCGACCTCGCCCTGGCCCGCCGCCAAAACGGTACCCCAATGTTCCTCGGCCCTGGGCAGCCCAATCTCCACCGGCGAATCACGACCGCCAACGGCGAAATGATATTTTCGCACGCGGTCAGACTCCTTGATGACGGCAAAGTTCTGCGAGGTCGCTTCAACCGCGTGGCAAGTTGCACCGAAAAGCCGTACAATTTCATGAGAGAAGCCAGCGGTAGACGCGCCAAAATCCAGCACGACGGACCCCCGCCCAAGAGGCGGCGCGTAAAATGTATGCCCCGCTATTTCCGGTAACGCAGTTTGTTCGAATTTTGTAAAAATCGGCCGACCTCATCGTTTCTGACGATAATGAGCCTGTATCAGTATAAGGCAACGGGCAAACGCAACGGTTCTACACCAGAAACCCTCGTAATTCCGCTGATGGGCCCCATATTTGATATGTCTATTGAATAACTGTTAGCGTGCTAATGCAGCACGTTCGGTGGGCGAGCGTTACGGGAGGCAGAAGGTCTCCCGGTTTAGTAAATCCGCATCCGGGAATTTACCCGGAGCGGTCCGATAGAAGGTCGGGACATGGCGATGTCGGTACTCACGGCGTTCAATCCGGACGCCTCGATTGCGAGTATTCTCACGGGCGGTGCAAAAACCGTCGACCGTGCGATCGTCAATGGGCAATCGGCGGCGCAGGTAAGCTCCGCCAACAATATCCAGGCGCTGTTCAGAAGCCGGCTCGACGCTGCACAAGCCGCCCTAAATGATCCGATAAATAATGCCGTCACCGGCGCGCTTTTGCGGGAGCAAACACTTCTCGTTGGGCGTCAGGAACGGATCTCGAATTCGACGGCCGTCATCTCTAAAACCCTGATCCAGATCGAATTCATCAAGAGCAATGTCCGCTACCTTGCTGATCAACTCGATGAGCTGGAGGCGGGAAATATCTCCGCTTCCGCCGCCGCCACACTGTTCAACAATACGCTCCGAACCATCAACATCGCCGTCGACGCCGCGCAGATTAATTTCAAGGATGGTGGGTTCACCCAGTCCAAAAATCTGATCAAATCTCTGTCGCGGGAGACCTTCATCACCGACTTCCTCCAAGCGGCCTACAACTCGGATGGCGACAGTGTTTTTGTCGAAGGACAATTTCTCGGCAGCGATTATTTCATCACCGAGACCGGCGGATCGGGCAGCGTATTTTTCTCCGACATCAGTTTCAGGAATTCGGAAACCGACACCGGCAACCTTGTCGAATACTCGTCGTTCCCCGACACCATCGTGACCACCAATGCCGAGACCGGGTTGGACCTCACGGATTTCACCTCCGATTCATCGATCACGTTCGACACCACAAATCGGACCGGCATCACCGGCTCCATCACCCGCGGCGGGCTGGGTCTGTTGGATGCGTTTCTCTATGACAGGTTCGACAACGCCACGGATATCGATCGGGCGCAGACAGATCTGGAATCGGCGGAGTCGATTGTCCTGACGGCAGAGGCAGATTTCAAACGCGACCTCGCGGCGCTGAACTCCCGTTCCACCGTCTTCGGCTCTCTCATTGCCGGGATCGAAAGGGATATCCAAAGCCAGATCGCGGAGATCGAAGACGAGCGGGAAGCCAATTTGCGCGCGGCGGAGATGGAATTCGCCATCGCTCAGTTTGAGTTCGGCATCCTCGCGGCCAGCGGCAATGCGCTCATTACCTCGATCATGCTCTCTCAGGATTTCCAGGCCTCTACCTTCAAACAAAACACCGCCACCGGCGAAGCACTGGTGAGCCGGTTGGTGAACGTACAGGCCTAGATTGCTTTTCGGACCATGATCGAATCGAGCATGGAGAGCACGTCCTCTTCATGCTGATCGACCATCGTGAATTTGAACTTCACGATGCCACGGTCGGGCTGGGATTTCGATTCCCGCTTCCAGACGCATTCACCGAACAGGGTCAGGGTATCTCCTGGGCGGGCCGGTTTCAGAAACCGCACTTCTTCATAGCCGAAGGACGCCACGACATGGGGGTTGGTCCCGTGCGCTTGCAGCATCTGGATACGGATCGCCAACAGGTGCGTCCCGCTCGCCGTCAGGCCGCCAAAAGGCGTCGCCTTGGCGAGTTCTTCATCGATATGCATCGGCATCGGATCCCAGCGCTTGGCGAACTCTATCACCTCATCCCGATCGAGGATTTGCCGGCCCAATTTCCACCGATCCCCGACATGGATGTCGCCAAATGCAAAGCCGTTGGTGAATTCTGTCGTCATGGCGCCGCCTGGTTACCCGGCCTAGACCGAGCTGTTGCCGTAATAAAGCGTCACCGCATGCTGCGCCTCGGCAAAAAACAGCCAACGCTCCACAACAACGCCCACCGCGACAGACAGGCTTGCCAGAACAGCCGCAATCCTCGCCAGGGTCCCATCTGTACCGAGAGTCACAAGAACCAGCACAAAAGGAACCATAAAGACCAAAAGCCGGGTTAATTTACGGAGTTTCTGCGCATGTTTACGCGCAACCTTGAAGCCCATCTCTTTTTGCAGGTAATTGCTGGAGGTATGAGGTTGTTCGAGAACCCGGACGGTTCCCAACGCCCCTAACCCTGTCGCCGATTCCGCCGTCGCGACCGGCACGGCGGTATCGATCGACCGCCAATAGGCTGACTTGCAGCCCCAAGCCAGGATCAAACTCACCGCCGCCAGCCCGGCGGAGAATACCGAGGCAACATCGAACAACCGCGACACCATATCGAACCAGACGGCACCGGTCGCCAGCGCTAGGGCCAAATAATTAATTGGGACCCAGGGTGAATACCAGCGCGGTATGGCCCGGATCGAGGCGTAAATCATCCCCGTGCAGTATACCGTGACGACAGACCCGAGCGCGCTGAACAGCGCCGCAATGCCCCATAACCCCGAGCCCGTTTCGAAGATGACCCAGCCCAGCGCGACCAATCCCACCGGGATGTAGGTCAGGATGGCCATGACGCCTTCCCGGGACAGCCAGGACGACCGCCACTGGCTCACCGCCCGCCAGGCGCGTTCAGGATGGCCCAGGTGAAAGGTCGAGGACAACAGCCCTGCCGCCACCAATCCGCCGCCAAGCACCATGACCGTCACCCCATACCAACGCTCTGCGGGGATCAATCCGAGAAGCAAAAATACCGACGCGATCGTCAGGAGGCCGTATCCGAGACCCGACGCCGTGGTGAAAAATATGATGGAATAAGCTGGATGCACGGCGGCCTCAGTCGGATAGAACCCGGTCGAGCCAACCGAGGAAACCGCCTTCGGGTGAAGCCGTTTCCAATTCGATCGGCGCCGCCGAAAACCGGTCCCGTTTTTCCCGGGGCGGCAGGTACTTGTTGGTAGGGGCGCATTCCATCTCGGGCATCAAATCGTAACCGCCCCGCGCCGCGACGAGCTTGGAAACATCCGACTCTGGATCAGCGAGATCGCCGAAATGACGGGCGGAGACCGGACAGGTCGAAACGCAGGCCGGCAACCGGTCTTCTTCGTCCAGGGTCTCGTTATAAATACGGTCGACGCAGAGCGTGCATTTTTTCATCACGCCGACATCGACATCGAATTCCCGAGCGCCATAAGCGCAAGCCCACGAGCAAAGCTTACAACCAATACACATATCTTCATCGACCAAGACGATCCCGTCTTCGGTGCGTTTATAAGAAGCACCGGTCGGGCAAACCGTGACGCAAGGCGCGTCATCGCAATGCAGGCAAGATCTTGGAAAATTAACCGTCTGGGAAGGGCCGCCATTGCCGGTATCGACGTCGTAACTATGAATGCGATTGAACCACACCCCGTCGGGCTCCGCGCCGTAAGCATCGAGATCGGTCAGCGGCGCGTGATAACCGCCGGTGTTCCATTCCTTGCAATGAACCGCACAGGCATGACAGCCGACACATGTATCCAGATCGATGACCAGACCGAGCTTCTTGGCGGGCGGCGTGGCGGGAGGGCTGGTCATTTCTTGCCGCTCCGCTTGAACTGTCCGCCGAACCGCAGATCCTTATCCGGCGCAACAAGACCTTGAGGCCGTGGAAGCGGATCAAACTGCGGCGACGCATGGTGAGGCTCGCCGGGATCGGCTTTCGTTATTTTAACCTTGAGATCGAACCAGGCTGCCTGCCCGGTGATCGGATCGCTGTTGGTGTAGCGATATCCGCTGGGCTGCTCGGGCAACAACTCATCAATGAGATGATTGAGTAAAAATCCTTCCTGAGATTCAGGGGCATCCTGCGCGAGATTCCAGCTACCCGACCGCTTACCGATCGCATTCCAGGTCCATACCGTATGTTCGTTTACGCCGCTCATCAGGCGCACTTGGCCCTTTATCCGGCCGGTCCGGCTTTCCAGCCAGACCCAGTCATCGTCGGCAATATCCATGGTCTTGGCCAAAGACTGCGGAATAAAGAGACGGTTCGAGCCGTGAATCTGGCGCAACCAAGCGTTTTGCGATCCCCAGGAGTGATACATCGCCATTGGGCGTTGGGTAATGGCATGGATCGTGTAGCCATCATTTTCGGGCGCGCCATCCTCCAATGCCGGATACCAGAACGGCAAGGGATCGAAATAAGTCTCGATCCGTTCCCGGTGTTCCTCGGGCGGCTTAACCTCACCATGCCCCTGCGCGGCAAGCCGGAAGCGCTGCAGCGGTTCGCTGTACAGCTGTATGATGATCGGGTCCGGTGTCGCGATGAACCCCTTTTCCACCGCAAAAGCCAGATAGTCGCGATTGACGTTCCGGAAGAACTGCTGGTTTTCAGCTAGCTCTTCGCGCCAAAAACATTCGTTCTCGACATAACGCTGAAGCTGATCGGGATTGGGCGCGCCTTTTCCCCATTCGGTTCCGTCCTTACCGCGCCAGCCCGCCAGCGTCCCGATACCCGGCGCCCGTTCGTGATTGGCGAGATAATCCGAATACCCGCCCGGATAGCGCCGCCGCCCGCCGGTTCCGATCAGGCCGGGCAATCCAAGCCGTCCACCGAGATCGAGCAGCACGTCCTGGAACGGCCGCACATCACGGTCGGGCTCGACCACCGGTTGGCGGATCGCATCGCAGACGGCATCGGAGGTGCCGATCGGCCGGTCGAGCAGCGACATGCTGTCCCAGCGTTCCAGATAGGTCGTGTCGGGCAATACCAGATCGGCGTAGGACACCATCTCGGAGGCAAAAGCGTCGGAATAGATGATGCGGGGGATTTTATACTCCCCGGTTTCCTCGTTTTTGGCCGTCAACATGTCGATGGTCTCGGACGTATTCATCGCCGAGTTCCAGGCCATGTTGGCCATATACATGAACAGCAGTTCAATCGGATAGGGATCGCCGTGATAGGCGTTCGAGATCACCATATGCATCAAACCGTGGGCGGCGAGCGGCGCATCCCATGAAAAAGCTTTGTCGATCCGCTGAGGTGTGCCGTTCTCATCGACCAACAAATCTTCCGGCGAGGTCAGGAAGCCGAGGTGGGGACCGGGCAACGGACTGTTGGGTTTAACATCGCCGGGACGCCCCGATGGTCGCGGCAGAGACGCCAACGATTTCGGGTACGGCGCCTTGTAGCGCAACCCGCCCGGTGCATCGATGCTACCCAAGAGGATTTGCAGGAAATGCAGTGCCCGGCAGGTGTGAAAGCCGTTGGAATGGGCCGAAATTCCCCGCATGGCGTGGATGCTGACCGGACGGCCAATCAT